>NZ_CBDDRA010000043.1:0-38736 GCF_965232925.1 Tumidithrix helvetica PCC 7403 | reverse complement strand
TGGAGTTTCTGGAAAATCATTATTGTCAATGTCAATTTTGGTTAATTGATCATTGCTCTTTTGGCAGTTTGTGCCAAGCACCTGCTGCCTTTTTTTCTTTTTCTAGTCCAAAGTCCAGTAATCCCTATTTGTGCCAAGAATATAAATTCGCAAAAAAAATAGCGGGTTTAACCCCGCCAGTTATAAGGTGTTGAAATGTAGTTGTAAGTAGATTAACGAAAAAGAATCAAGGTAACTAGTCACAAAAGTCACATGTGAGCATGACTATAGTCATATACCTTAGGGAAGAGGGAATTTTATCAAACCGTTAGTAGAACTAGCTTACGGTCGATTAGCGATCGCACGATATCCAAACTTAGATCGGGGACTTCCGCAAGAATACTGGCAATATCAACTTGGCGATCGCAAGCTTTCATCAACAGAAACTCTGGCTCAGATAGATTCACGACACCATAATCACCATCAAACAGAACGCGACCTTCCCAGCCATCAATGCAAGGATGTCGCTTGGGAATGGTCTTTAATAGATTGCGATCGATCGACAAATCGATCTGGGGTAGCGGTGGACGCGTGAGAAAGAATTCGTAATGGGTAATGTCGGTATCGAGAAGTTCGATTAAGCGGTATTGCTGGCGCAAAGGTAAGGCTTTTGCCTTAGCAAGAAGTTCGAGGTTATTGCCTAATAACTTCTCTAACGACCAGACTTTAGGATTAGAAAAGCCCACAAACTCTAAACCAGAGGCATCAATCAACTCAAACAGGCTATCAACGGTATAGTCAATCTCATGGGGATGCACGTACATATCGGCAAAGCATTCATCCCGATGATTTTCTAGCTGCCAGCGGGTCTTTTCGCGCTGTACGAGTCGGTTGGTTTCAGGTAGCGTTGCAAATAGTTCGCGACCTAACTTTACACCCTGTTTGATATCGGATGTTGTTGAGTCGCTTTGGAGTAAAGCGATCGCCTGTTGCATCAGGCTAATTTCCCAACGCCCGATCGCGGCATAGACAAAAATATGGAAAATGCCACCTGGGGCAAGTTTCTTAGCGATCGCTTGGATACCGCCGATCGGATCGGCGGTATGGTGCAACACCCCCACACAGTTGATCATGTCAAAACTACCTTCAACGAGATCGAGGTCAAATAAACTAAGTTGTTGAAACTCAATCTTGCGCTGACTTGCAGAATCTTTACAAGTACGTTTAACGCGCTCTTGCGCTACCGCTAATGTCCCCGCACTAATGTCGATCGCCACAATATCTGCATGGGGGTTGAGATGTGCTAAATATTCTGTGCTGACACCACTACCACAGCCTGCATCTAAAATACGTGGCGAGTTTGTTTGTGGAGCCATGCCACCCGTACAAAATCCATAGGCGGCTTCCCAACTCCAACGCCAGTTATATCCGGGGGGAGCCTCATCTAAAATTGGATCGGGTGGAAAGGGATAGGTATCATAAAGTTGAGCAACTGCATTTGTAACTGCTTGCGTGTCTAGAGGCTGACGATCTGAAAGAATATCTGGCATATGCGGAGCGAGTAGTTCTAGTTCTTGAGTTTTTAGATAAGCGGGTAGAAATGGGAGACGATCTCAGACCAGCTGCAAAAAAGAGGTCTCATAGGGATTGTTTGAAATCATTTAAGTCCCCAAGCAGAGCAATCTCACCCGACCTCCTGTAAATAGCTTAGCCTGTGTTAACTCTGGCTGCACGCTTGGTGCTGAATCTAGCAAAGAAAATTAGTCATTGCCCCTTTGCCCATAACTTATACCAATTTCTCTTGAAATTGCGACAGATGGGGTTTTGTGTTCCGCGCGGAGCGCGGTCTTTTCAAAAAGATGCGTTGCATCACTTTTTGAAAATGGTATTACGCCATTTTCAAAAAACTGCGGCTTTGAACGTAACTCAAATATCGAGCTGTTGAAAACGAAATTGGCATTATAGCGATCGCGAATTGCGTATGAACGGAGTATGGGCTTTTCGCCCCATGCAGGCATCTTGCCTGCCCTACAAATTACATTACAACCCGTTTAGGGGCGCTATTAGGATTGCTATAGGCAGAATTTTAATTTAATTTTTAAGGTGAATGACCTTCCTATTATGGGTTTGGATCTATATATCAAACAAATCTACGGCAAGCCACTGTAATTAGTGTGGATTTTGGTATGATTTTCTGCAAATATGTAAAAAGTATTTCATCAAACATATCCATTGCGATCCCATGAAACTTAGTGGCACAGGTAGCGATCTTCGGTATTTAGACTTGCAACGCGATTTAGGCAAGCAATCTGGTTTGCCCATGACTCCCAATCAGCCAGAAAGCACAGAACCGATGTTTTACTACTTTGCCTATGGTTCTTGTATGTGTCCTGTGGATCTCAAGCGATCGCTTGGTGAAAATACCCATCCCTATGTTGTTGGTGTGGCTAGGTTAAATGGTTATCGATTGGGATTTTATAATTACTCCCGAGATCGTAACTGTGGCTGCTTAGATATCGTCAAAGATGCAAATTCTTCTGTGGAAGGCGTTCTATACCAACTTCCCTGGCGACTAAGCGATCTGCTCGACAAACGTGAAGGGGTAGCCCAAGCCAACTATCGTCATGAAATGGTCAATCTTCAATGTCAAGATCGTTGGTATCTCAATGTTCGCACCTATACTGTCATTCAAAAACTGACAGAGGAACTCGCGCCAAATGACTGGTATTTCAATGTTGTTCTACAAGGGGCTGTAGTCTGTGGGCTATCTCAAGGCTATCGTTGGCAACTATTTGAGCATATGTACCAATTACAAAGCCGTCAATCTTCGACACAGCTTCAGATTGCCTAATCTTCCATTTTTCGCTCTTCAATTATCCTTCATACCCATCTAAAGCATTATGACTACGGTTTTATCGTTTCCTATTCCCGTACACCCTTTAAATGATGTAACTACCTATTTGTTCTCGCGACATTCGATGTTGCCCTATAGTCCAGATTTTCTATGGCAAATCGAATCTGGCATTGTACGCACCTTAACTTGGTTCGAAGATGGAACCGTTGTAACGTTAGGGCTATGGGGAGAGGGAGATATCGTCGGTAGCGCTTTATCAACGATGAATCCTTACGATATTGAATGCCTCACCGATGTCAAAGTCAAAAAACTGCCCCGCGAACAATGGCATGAAGCTACAGAAGCCATGGTTTTGCATATCCAGCGCAGTGAGGAGTTCTTAAAAATTGTACATTGCAAACAAATTGAATTAGCACTGTTGCAACTTTTAAACTGGTTAGCTAAGCGATTTGGACGCGCCGTTGATGAGGGACAACGAATTGAGATGCGCCTCACCCATCAAGAAATCGCCGAAATTATCGGGGCAACTCGAGTGACGATTACGCGGACGCTCAGCAATCTCAAAAAGCAAGGTGTGCTTCTAATCCACGAGCGATTTATGATTCTCTCTCCCGATCGCCAAGACTTCTGGCATTATGAAATTTGAACGCGATCGCATTTTCAAAAAACTGTAGGTGGCACAGAAGTCAAATCCCAATCTGTTGAAACTTCAATTGAATTGGGTATGAGACTCAGTCGCAAACCCCTGCCTGCAAATCGATGGCGAGGTAGGTAGTGGATTAGAGCAGCAAGACGCAGCGAAGCAATTACTTTGCTATGTCTCAAATAATGGTAATCTAAAGTAAAGTTTTGTTGCTAAATTTTATCCCACCTTCTCTAACTCTATGCTGCGCCTCGAACATATCCAAAAAATTTATCCTACAGGCGAAGTACTTAAGGATGTCAGCTGGGAAGTAAAACCCGGCGATCGCACGGGTTTAGTGGGTGTGAATGGGGCAGGTAAATCGACGCAGTTAAAGATTATTGCGGGGGAAATCGAACCCACCTCTGGGCAAATTATTCGTCCCGCTAGTTTAAAGATTGCTTATCTTACCCAAGAGTTTGAAGTCGATCCCAGCCGTACTGTCAAAGCAGAATTTTGGGCAGTGTTTCATGAAGCCAATCAAATTCAGCAAGATTTAGCTGTTGTTCATCGAAAAATTGAAAACCTGAAGGAAGGAGATGATTTCGACCAACTGCTCAAACAGATGGATCGACTGCAACGTAAATTTGAAGCGATGAATGGCTACGAGCTAGAAAGTCGAATTGATAAAATCCTACCCGAATTGGGGTTTGAACTGGCTGACGGCGATCGCACGGTCGATCAGTTCAGTGGTGGTTGGCAGATGCGGATGAGTTTAGGCAAAATTCTTTTGCAATCTCCCGACCTATTGCTTTTAGATGAACCCACGAACCATTTAGATTTGGAAACGATTGAGTGGCTGGAGCAATATCTCAAATCGCTTAAAACACCGATGGTGATTGTCTCCCATGACCGTGAGTTTCTAGATCGTCTCTGTACGCAGATTGTTGAAACAGAACGCGGTGTTTCTACCACCTATTTAGGAAATTATTCCAATTATTTGTTGCAAAAAGAAGAACTGCGCGATGCCCAAATGAGTGCGTTTGAGCGCCAGCAGAAATATTTAGAGAAACAGCAGACCTTTGTCGATCGCTTCCGAGCTAGTGCCACCCGCAGTACGCAAGCCAAGAGTCGTGAGAAACAGCTTGACAAAATCGAACGCATTGAAGCCCCTGACAGCCAAGTTCGCACCCTGAGATTTCGCTTTCCCCCTGCCTCCCGTAGCGGACGTGTCACGGTAGAAGTCAAAGATCTTACCCATGCCTATGGCGATAAAATTTTGTTTTTAGGGACAGATTTGATTATCGAGCGCGGCGATCGCGTCGCTTTTGTTGGTCCCAACGGTGCGGGGAAGTCTACCTTATTAAAGATGATTGTGGGACTTGAGGAAGCAAATGATGGCGAGATTACCCTCGGTCATAATGTTCTCCCAGGCTATTTTGAGCAAAACCAAGCAGAGGCATTAGATTTACATAAATCTGTTTTCGACACGATTCATGATGACTTCCCAAAACTGACGAATGAAGAAGTTCGCACGATTCTCGGACAGTTCCTCTTTACGGGCGATACCGTATTCAAAAAAGTAGCAGATATCAGTGGAGGAGAAAAAGCTCGACTGGCTTTAGCCAAGATGTTGCTCAAGCCCGTCAACTTCCTAATTTTAGATGAGCCGACCAACCATTTGGATATTCCTGCTAAAGAGATGCTAGAGGAAGCGCTCAAGAACTACGAAGGCACGGTCGCCATTGTTTCCCACGATCGCTATTTCATCTCACGGGTTGCCAATAAGATTGTGGAGGTTCGAGATGGCGAGTTGCGCGTCTATGCGGGTGACTATAATTATTATTTAGAAAAAATCGACGAGGAACGTCGGGAAGCTGCCCATGCTGCGGCAATGGCAGCAAAAGCTGCAAAAGATGCGGCAAAGCGAGCCAAAGAAAAGGAAAAACAAAAAACAAAAGCCAAATAACGTCACGGTCATTTTTATTTCTAATGCCATTTCCCATTTTTCTTGCTCCTCCCTCGCCTATAAAGAGAAGGAGTCTGAGAGGGAGAGGTCTCTTAATCTCACACAAGAATTCTTCCTGCTTCTACCTCAAAAATCTGAGCGGAATCTAGCCACTTGGCATCAAAGGAACCTAGATGGGTTGTGGTGATAATCGTTTGTACCCGATCTTCGATCGCATTTAACAACTGATTTTGCCTCAACAAATCTAACTCCGCCAAGACATCATCCAGTAATAACAGAGGTGGTTCGCCGATAATCGCTTCGATCAATTCCAACTCGGCTAATTTCAACGCTAGCACCAACGTTCGCTGTTGTCCTTGGGAACCATACTCGCGGGCAGGTGTTTGATTAATGGTCAGATTGACCTCATCGCGATGTGGCCCCACCAAACTCGTACCCTGTCGTTGTTCGACGATCGCCTTCTGCTGAATCTGCGCTAAGAAAGCTTGCTGTACCTGCTCGACCGTATCGCTATCGGTAAACTCAAATTTTGGGGCATAGGTAATTTGTAACTGTTCGCTGCCTCCACTGATGGCTTGATGCCATTTCTGCGCGATCGGGGTGAGGCGTTGTACCAGACGAGATCGCCTGCGGGTCAGCCTTGTGCCCGTGGTGGCAAGTTGGGCATCCCAGAGCGATAATTGCTGAGGATCGAAGGTCACTCCACCCTGACGGATCGACTTGAGCAAAGCATTGCGCTGACGTAAAACTTGATTGTATTGCTGGAGCAAACTCGTATAGATCGGCTCAAGTTGCACCAATACCGTATCTAGCCAAGTGCGCCGACACTCAGGACTGCCGCGTACCAAATCGAGATCGAGGCTGGAGAACATCACCGCATTTACTTGTCCCAAAAAATCGAGATGGCGCGGCACAGACAGCCCATTCATCGAGAGGGTGCGGCGGCTTTCGCTACGCAGTCGGATGACTAACTCAACGGGTGAGAGCGCCCGATCGCAAATTGCCTGAATTTCCCCAAGACTAGCGCCATCTTGAACCAAGTCGCGATCGCGGCTAACTCGATGCGATCGTAGGGTTGCCAGCAAAAAAACGGCTTCCAATAAATTTGATTTACCTTGGGCGTTATTGCCCACGATAATCGTCTTGGGAGCCGCAAACCCAACGAGTTGATCGCTGTAATTGCGGAAATGCTTTAGGTGTAGGCTCTTCAGATACACTTCAAATCGCGATCCTGTCAGTTTTTCTGGGATACTTAGACTTAGCTTTTTAAGGATACATTGATATCCATGCCAGACGACTCACCAGATCGCTTGCCCAGCGATCGCCCCGATCTAAATCAGCCAGATCCGAATCAGCCAGATCCAAATCAACCGATCCCCAGATCTCGCAAGCAGACGATCGTGCGGGGGATTTTATTTTTTTTGGGATTGGGACTGGCTTTAGCGATCGCCTATTTTTCCCATTGCCCTAGCCCAGAAATCGGACTATTTCCACCGCCACCCCAAAGCCACACCCATACAATCTACCTGGTGAAGCATGATTTTCACACGGGCATTGCTTGGTCGCAAACTGAGAATATCAAACAGGGCAAAGTCCTGATGGGAGCAGAGAAATGGAAGGATTCGCCCTATGTGGAAGTTGGCTGGGGCGATCGCCAGTTTTATTACAGCAACGACACTTCGATTTTATCCATGATTCGTGCCATGGTAATTCCTTCACCCAGTACGCTTCATGTTGCCAGCTTTGCAGAATCTCCAGAGGTATTTTTTCAATTCCCCGTGTTTCAGTTGGAACTATCCGAGGCGGGTTTTGAGAAGTTAGTTGCCTATATCCAAAGAAGTTTTCAGACTGATACGAAAGGCGATCGCTTACCGCCCATTTCCGATCGCGGACAATATGGTATCAGTAATTTCTACGAGTCCGTTCCCAAATACTTTTTTGCATTTAACTGCAATACTTGGGCAGCGGCAGCTTTGCATCATGCGGGTTTGCCCACCTGCGATCGACGAACGTTATTATCCGAGCACTTAGCCGATCAAATTAAGCCCTATGCTTTCCGCATTTTCCCCGCTTCAAAGTCCTCGCAAAAGAAATAGATGCGCTTCTGATTTCTATTATGACTCTATTCCTCTCTGTCGAACATCGTCTCATAGTTCAAAATCACGCTGAGAATACATATCCTGAGGAATGTTGCGGCTTGTTGCTGGGTACGATCGATGCTCAAGATTCCTCGATCAAAGTGGGTATGGAAGTGCGTCCCATGCGGAATGCTTGGAATGAAGAAGTCGCTCGCGATCTTCAAGCAGTTTTACCCACAGCTTTGGATGCCAAAGCCTCTCAAGCCTCCTCAAGTAAACTAGACCGTTTTAGCATCGATCCGCAGGAAATGTTGCAGGTGCAAAAGGAAACACGCGATCGCGGTTTCACCATCATCGGAATTTATCATTCCCATCCCAATGCCCCAGCTATCCCTTCAGAGTTCGACCGAGTTGTGGCATGGCAGCGGTATTCCTATGCGAACGCATCAGTGAGGGTAGGGCAGGTAAGTGAAATTCAAAGTTGGGTTTTAGATGAAAAAGGAGACTTTCAAATGGAGGGAATCAGATGAATCCTATATCCCGAATTCACCTTATAGAAGGGAGCAAAAGTTGAGTAAAGTCGAAACCTGTTAATTAACCTCAGAATACTTCATGCTAAATTCGGTTGACTGGGAATGGTTAAGGTAAAAATCGAGCCTTGGGGTTGGTTATTCTCTACAGCAATACTCCCACCATGGGCCTCGATCGCAAGTTTGCAGAAGGTCAAACCCAAACCAATTTGAGTCGTATCTTTAATCAACGTACCAATCTCATACTTCTCAAAAATCAGTGGCTTTAATTCTTCATTAATGCCGCTACCAAAATCGCTCACTTGAATTTTGAGATCGCCAGATTCGGGATATTCAGCGCTAAGAACAATCTTACTTTTAGCAGGAGAGAACTTAATCGCATTGGATAATAAATTCTCTAAGAGACGACGAAATATAAGTGCATCTACATGTACCCTCTTTCCCTGTGAGGGGAGATGAGCAACGATTTCAAGATTTCTTTGCGTTGCGATCGGTTCAAAATCTTGAATTACTTCACGACAAAGGGCATCGAGATCGATGTCTGTGTAATTGAGCGCGATCTTACCTGACTCGATCTTTGCCATCAATAACAGACTTTCGATTAAAGATTGCAATCGCTGAGCGGAATGGATAATACCATCAACCTTTTTTTGTTTGCGTTCGGGTGGAAGTGAGGGAGAATTTAGCAATTCTGCGGAAAGCATAATATTTGTGAGCGGATTGCGCAAATCGTGTACCATCATATGCACCATATCTTCGCGCATTTTCAGCAGTTCTTGTAAGCTGTCGTACTGTTGCTTGATCTGCAACATCGATCGCACTCTAGCGCGTAACTCGATACTGTTCACAGGCTTGCTCATAAAGTCGTTGGCTCCTGCTGCCAAGCATCTTGCTAGGTCTTCTTTTGCGGTGAGCGCCGTGACCATGATGATGGGAACTGGCTTCCATTTTGGCATGGATTTGATCGTTTGACAGACTTCTATTCCATTTAGTTCTGGCATCATCACATCTAGTAAGATTACATCAGGCTGAAATGTTTCTAAGCGATCGAGCGCCTTCTGTCCGCTAGAAGCATAGTGTAAGTCAAAACTTTCTTCATCTAAGAGGGTTTCAATTACATCAAAGTTATTTGGTTCATCGTCCACAATTAGAATCGAAGGCGGCGTTTTCATAAATGGCTAAACCAAAAGGTAATGATGAACCCATTTTACATAAGTTCTAGCTTGCTAATTTTCTAATAGTTGCTGAATGCTTGTCACTAACTGTTTTAGCTTCACTGGCTTGGTTAGATAGTCATTAGCACCTGCTTCTAGACATTGCTCGCGATCGCCTGGCATGGCTAACCCTGTAATTGCCACAATCGGTATGTGAGAGGTTTGGCGATCGGCACGGATTTGGCGTGTGGCTTCTAACCCATCCATGGTTGGCATCTGAATATCCATCAAAATTAGATCGGGTTTTTGGGCTTTAGCAAGGGCGATCGCCTCTAACCCGTCTTTAGCAACAAGTAGTCGGTATCCTCGACTTTCTAGATAATTACTGAAAGTATGGATATTAGCTAGATTATCTTCAACAATCAAGATGAGGGGAGGCTCACCTTTTGTAGGAACTTCCACAACAAAGGCGCGATCGCGCTCGGACTGTTGCCGATCGCTATAGGTGGAAGTTGATGTAGTTGGTGTAGATGTAGAAGTATTTGACGGTCTGAGCAAATTCTCCAATTGGCGGGTATTGGGTAATCGCACTGTGAAGCAACTTCCCTTACCAAGCTCGCTAACTACAGAGACGGAACCACCATGGAGTTCAGTAATTTGTTTGACGACAGTTAGCCCCAAACCCGTACCCTCATATAATCGACTGATACTACTGTCAATCTGTACAAAGGGTTGGAATAGTTTGCCGATGTTTTCAGGTGCGATGCCAATACCCGTATCGTTGACGGAGAAAACGATTGCGGTGTCAAGTTGTTCTTCTCGATTTCTGATCGCCTCCATTTGGACTTTAAGGGTTATGATGCCGTTGTTCGGTGTAAATTTGACGGCGTTACTAAGCAAGTTGATCAGTACTTGGCGCATTCGTCGTTCGTCAACGACGATTTCTCCTAAATCTGGTTGGAGATCTGTACGGACTTGAATGCTTTTCTTAATTGCCTGTTGCTTCACAAAGGTTAGACAGGATTCGCAGAGATACTTAATCGAAACCGAAGTAACTTCAAGCTCAAATTTACCCGATTCGATTTTGGAAACATCTAGAATATCGTTGATCAATTCCAACAGATGACTGCCACTACGCGTGACGGTTAAGACAGCTTGTTTCTGGCGAGCGTTAATCGTTCCAAAGACTTCATCTTGCAAACATTCGCTCATTCCCAAAATTGCATTGAGAGGGGTGCGAAGTTCGTGACTCATATTTGCGAGAAATTCATCCTTGAGACGGGTGGCTTGAGATAGTTGCTGGTTGGCGATCGATAGTTTTTCGTTTGCTTCTTGAAGTTCGAGTTCTGCCAGTTTGCGATCGCTGATATCGGCAAAATACCCAACAATCTCAATAGGTGTGCCCTCGCGATCGCGCACCAAGCGCATTTCATCCCGCATCCATCGAAAGTTGCCATCCCTATGCAAAAAACGGTATTCGTGAATAAAATGTCCCTGCTCGATCAGGTTTGCCAAGTCCGCAAAAATTTTGGGTAGATCCTCTGGGTGGATGTGGTGAGCCCAAAAGCTGGCATCCAGCAAAAACTCTTCAGGCGTATAGCCCGTAGACTCCAAAACATTGTCACTAATGAAAGTCGTACCATAATCGCCATAGGCAGTGCAGGCATAAATAACTGCCGGACTTGACGAGAGCACAAATTGCAAGCGTTCTCGTAAGACTTGATTTTCGATGGCGGCACGTTTATATTCAGTCACGTCACGCAAAATCCCCTGTGCGATTTGCTCTCCACCCACTTCGATCAGGCTACTCGTGATTTCAAGTGAAATGCGTCTACCATCTTTACGCAAAGCAGTACTGCTCAAAATCGATCCAAGGCGATCTTGTCTCACTTCCCAAAAATGGGCGCGGGCGGATTCTAGTGCCTCTGGTGGATAAATTTGACTCATGTGCATTTGAGTCAACTCATGGTGGGAGTAACCCAGCATTTCTTCGGCTTTTTGATTGACTTCGAGCAGGTTTCCCTGCATATCGGTCAGCACAATAGCGTCACTGGCTCCAGCCATCAGTGCCTGATAGCGTTTTTGGCTTTCTAAAAGTTCGGCAGTCCGCTCCGCAACCCTGTACTCTAGTTCTTGGTTGAGGAGGTGCAGATCGGCTTCAGCTTGTTTGCGATCGCTAATATTGACCAAGGATCCTGATAGTCCGCGATCGCTTTTTAGACGTACAGACATTTCAAACCAAACGATTTGGTTGTTGGCATCGCAAAAACGGACTTCCTGTCCCTTGACCTCTGTTTTAGACGCAACATTATCGGAGATCGCAGCAAGATTGCGATCGTCGGGGTGTAAAAATTGGATCAATGGCAGACCGAGAGAGCTAGGCGTAGCATAGCCTAGATTTTCTGTCCAAGCTGAATTAAGGAAGATGAGTTTCCCTTTAGCATCCGTTTCAAACACAACTTCATAGAGATTTTCTACCATTTCACGATAGCGCTTCTCTGATTCCGCCAGCTTATCAGCCAAGCGATACTGAATCAGATCTTGCAACTCGCTTTCAGAAGGAGAAGTCATACTGTTGCCTCTAAAGACTGACAAAACTGAGTATGTATAACCACGTCCTTAATCATTTTAAGAATTCTTTTCCCTGCGAAGCAATTATTGAGATTACTAATGAGAAGTAGTGCGTTTTTATGGGAATCATCAAATTTCATCCTTTAAAATCGCAATTGACCCGATCGTTGATATTCAGCAGACAACCCTGTAACCCCATCCCACCTTGCAATTTAAACTGAGCTGTGCTCTCCCCTCCCAGATCCTAACAGAGCTTACAGAAGGGATTTGCCCTAGCCCTTTATCTCATGAGAAGACGCGTGAAAGCGTTCTGAGCAAAATCAGTAACATAACAATACTAAGTAATTTATCGTTTTGATTATATTATTATCTCACGATTATAAACAAGTTTTCTTTTTTTAACGTGAATTCGGGATAAGGTATTGAGAACGAAACATAGGGCGTACAAGCGTTCTGGGCGAGCACTGGGGCATCGCCCCTACCACAATTCGTAGGGGCAGCGCCCCCGTGCCTGCCCTGATTTGCTGGATAAATGGGATTTTTGGGGGAGAATTTGGCATTTACGGCATCAATAGTTCAGATAAAGGGTTCAGCTTTTCTTATCTCGAACTGAGGTTTTTTTAGATACAAGCAGAAATTCTCATTCTTAGTTGAAATTGGTATGAGTACGAACTAAAACCAATCGCAACTAGAGCGATTCTTAATTGTTTGCGAACGCAGTAAAGGCTGAAAGCCATTGCAGGCTGCCTGTGCTACAAATTAATTACGACTCATTTAGGATTGCTATATATTTTAGGAACTATATACTTTAAGAGATTGTTGGATTACACCTAGCAAATGTTTCAACTTGATGGGTTTGCTTAGATAATCGTTGGCACCTGCCGCTAAGCAGATTTCGCGATCGCCAGACATCGCTAGTGCTGTCAATGCCACGATCGGGATTGAGGTAAGTTGCGAATTGGCACGAATCTGACGAATTGCTTCTAGCCCATCCATCACTGGCATCTGAATATCCATCAGGATCAGATTTGGGTGTTGCACGGTAGCCAAGTTAACTGCCTCCAGTCCATTTCTGGCGAGAATGACACGATAGCCGCTACTTTCGAGATAGCTAGAGAAAGTGTCAATATTTGCTTGGTTGTCTTCTGCAATCAAAATTAGAGGACTATCGTTGGGTTCGGGCACTACGATAAGAACTGGGGTTTGCTTCACAGATGGATGCCGCAGTTTCTCTACAACGGTGTAAAGTTGTTCGCGTGTAATTGGTTTCACCAAGTATTCCGCCGCACCTAATGCCAGTCCATGCGATCGTTCGTCGATCACAGAAACCACCACCACTGGGATATCTTTGGTTTTGGGATGTGCCTTAAGTTGGGCTAAGGTTTCCCACCCAGATTGATTGGGTAAAAGGATGTCTAGAATAATCAAGGCGGGTTGGATTCGCAAGGTTTCTTCGATCGTGCCCTCTCCACGCGGATGAATGAAGGATTCCATGCCCAACTCATGGAGGTAGCGAGTAAACTGATCGGAGGCAGCCGTGGAGTCTTCTACGATCAAGACCAGATCGTTCTCTGGAGAAAGAGGTGGACGATAGGCTGGTAAGGGTTGGGAGATCGTTTCACTTGCTAGCTTTCGGAGCAACGGAATGCGCACAGTAAAGCAACTACCTTTACCAGGTTCGCTCTGAACCGCGATCGTGCCGCCATGCAACTCAACGATTTGCTTGACTAGGGTTAGCCCTAGCCCAGTACCCGCATACTTGCGGTTGAGACTGGCATCAATCTGCACAAAGGGCTTAAAAAGTTTGTCGATGTCTTGGGCGGCAATGCCAATACCCGTATCGATCACAGACAGGTTGAGTTGCTCGGTAGGCTCACCACTCGCGCTATTGGTTTCTGAAACTTCTTGCTTTACGACCAGAGTTACAGAACCACCTGTTGCTGTAAATTTAATCGCATTATTCAGCAAATTTAGGAGTACCTGTTTCATACGGCGATCGTCGCATAGGACTATGCCTAGATTCTCTTGAATGTCCGTATGCAGACCAATGGATTTCTGGATTGCTTGCTGCCTCACAAAAGCAAGACTCGCTTCACATAGTTGATGGACTGAAACAGCACTGATATCGAGTTCTAATTTACCTGCTTCGATCTTAGAAACATCGAGAATGTCATTAATCAATTCCAGCAAATGCCGACCGCTACGCTCGATCAAGGCGATCGCTTTCTGTTGCCGTTCGTTTATTTCCCCAAACACTTCTTCTTGTAAGCCCTCAGACATGCCCAAAATCGCATTGAGGGGCGTTCTGAGTTCGTGACTCATGTTGGCGAGAAACTCATCCTTGAGACGCGTAGCTTGGACGAGTTCGTGATTGATGGTTGTAAGATATTCGTTGGTCTGTTGCATCGCGCCTTGAAGTTGCGATCGCTCGATGCTGTAGCTAATTACCCGTTTGAGCAAGCGATCGTCAAATGTGCCCTTGACTAGGTAATCTTGCGCCCCTTCGCGGAGAGCTTTGAGTCCAATTTCTTCGTCATCTAGCCCTGTCAAGACAACGATCGGCAAAGAAGTTTGCACGGAGTGGAGGCGCGTTACCGTCTCTATGCCATGGGAATCAGGTAGGGAAAGATCTAAGAGAACGACATCAAAGGTTTGCTGCTCTACCAAGGCGATCGCAGATTCTAAGCGATCGACCGAAGTACTCTGCCAATTTTGAAAATCTGACAGGAATTCTTCTAGCAAATCGGCATCGGCTGGGTTGTCTTCTACGACCAATATCCTGACATTAGAGAGGGACATACGATTAGATTTGGTTGCTAGATATGACTACAATATGGGTAAGAGACTTGCTGCAATGATAAATTCTAAAAGCTTCATTGAGGTTTAGGTAGTCTAACCGCCACTAGCCAAAAGCCTTCAATTAATCGAACGACTTCAATGAATCGATCGAGATCGACAGGTTTGGTCATATAACAGTTGGCATGGAGGTTGTAACTTCGTAAAATGTCCTCTTCGGCTTCTGAGGTTGTGAGTACGACTACAGGAATGATTTTTAAATCTTCGTCGGCTTTGATCTCAGCCAGCACTTCACGTCCATCCTTTTTGGGTAGATTCAGATCTAGCAAAATTAGATCGGGACGAACAACTTCACGATAGGCTCCCTGTCGTCGCAGAAATTGGATCGCTTCTACACCATCCTGTACCCAATGCAAATGGTTTAAAACCCGACAATCGCTGAAGGTTTCGATCATTAATTCAGCATCGCTGGGTGAGTCTTCAACCAGGAGGATTTCAACGATTTCAAGATTGCGTGGAGTAGTCATATTTTGCATGTTAAATGGGTAGCGTAAAGTAAAAAGTAGAACCCTGTCCGAATTGCGACTCAACCCAGATTTGCCCACCGTGGCGCTCTACGATCTTTTTGGCGATCGCTAACCCAAGCCCCGTCCCTGGATATTCAGTACGAGTATGGAGTCGCTGAAAAATGGTAAAGATGCGTTCTGCATATTGAGGCTCAATACCAATGCCATTGTCTTTGATGGCAAATCGCCAATGATTGCCCTGTTGACTGGCGGCGATCTCAATTTCAGGAGTAGCTTTGTCATGATATTTGATCGCATTGCCGATCAGATTCTGGAATAATAGCAGGAGTTGGGTACGATCTCCAGTAATCACAGGTAAAGCACCACAATGGATAATGGAATGGCTTTCGTCGATCGCCATCTGTAGGTTTCGTTTGGTTTCTTCGACCAAAATATTGCAGTCTAGTTGAACTCGTTTTAATTCCTGCCTACCCACGCGCGAATAGGAGAGCAGATCTCGGATCAATTGCTGCATTCGAGTTGCACTATCGACCACATAGTAAATGTATCGATCGGCTTTCTCATCCAAATTGCCTTGATACTTGCGAGCCAGAAGCTGGGTGTAACTGGTAATCGTTCGTAGGGGTTCTTGTAGATCGTGGGAAGCAACATAGGCAAATTGTTCTAGCTCTTGATTCGATCGCTGTAAGGCTTCCGTCAGTTGCTCGAGCGCTTGGGTGCGTTCGCGAACCCGTTGCTCTAAGTTTTCGTTTGCCTCCCGCAGGGCATCTTCTGCCTGCTTGCGATCGCTAATATCTGTAATTGTGCCCACATAACCTGTAACGCGACCCTGGGCATCAAGTTCTGCAACAGACTGTCCAAATACCCAGGTCACCTTGCCGTCGCCTCTCTGAAATCGATATTCTAAACGGAAAGGACGTTTTTCTCGAGCCGATAGATACCACTCTGCTGAAATCATTTCTCGGTCCTCTATATGCAAGCTATTAGCCCATCCCATGCCCGATGCTTCCTTAGGACTCAGCCCCGCGATTTGACACCAACGCTCGTTGACATAAACACAATTTCCCTCTGGATCGGTGCGAAAAATCCCCACAGGTGCAGCAGAGGCTAGGGATACGAATCTTTGTTCGCTATCACGTAGAGAGGTTTCGGCTTTTTGTCTCTCAGCAAGCTCAGTTTGTACCTGTTGGTATGCCTCATTTAGCTCGATGGTACGTTCTATAACTCGGCACTCTAATTCAGTTTCGGTCTGCTTGCGATCGCTGATATCAATGCATGAGCCAATATAGCCCAGAAATTCACCATCAGGATCGAATCGCGGTATTCCTGTATTTAAGAGCCAACGAAATTCCCCATCAAACCGTCTGAGCCGATATTCCATCGAGAAACTTTGATGCGTATCAAAGACATTGACATAGGTATCCAAGTAAAATTGGAAATCGTCAGGATGAATACCTTCCGTCCAACCGTTGTGCAATTCTTGTTCCATCGTCCGTCCAGTAAACTCTAGCCAGGGCTTGTTAAAGTGGAAACAGCGCTTGTCGAGTCCTGCCATCCAAATCAAAACTGGCGCATTGTCTGCCAGATAGCGAAATCTAGCTTCACTTTCTTTGATTGCTGCCTCTGCTTGTTTGCGATCGCTGATATCCTGTACCAATGCCACAAAATAGTCTACGGTTCCATCTGCTAAGCGTAGACATTTCGCTGAGATGACGGCATCAATAATAGAGCCATCCTTACGAATAAATCGTTTTTCGAGCGAGTAATCATCGATTTCTCCAGCTAGAACGCGATTAAAACAAGCTAAATCGGCAACGAGGTCATCTGGATAGGTGATTTCAGTCCAAGTGAGGTGGGTCAGTTCTTCGCGCGGATAGCCAAAAATTTCACACAGGCGATCGTTGACCTCTAGCCAACCCCTTTCTGGTGAGGTGATAGCCATGCCTATCAGTGACTGCTCAAAGTAGCGGCGAAATCTGGCTTCGCTTTGGCGTAAGGCTTCTTCTGCCTGTTTGCGATCGCTGATATCCCACAATACTCCTTGAATACTGACGGTTGTACCCTCAGCATTTTTAACGGGTGCTACGTTGGTTTGTACCCAAATATAACTACCATTTTGATGGAGATGACGAAACTCATGACCCACAACCTTTTCACCCTTGGTGACAATCTGTTGCATATTGTCGCCAAGGGTAGCCCGATCGTCTGGATGGACTAGAGAAATAGCCGATTTGCCAATCCATGCCTCAGTTTCCCAGCCAAATAGTGTCTTAAACTGTGGCGAGAGGTAAGTAAATGTGCCTTTCAAGTCCGACGACCAAATTAAATCGTTCCCTCTTTCCACCAAACGACGAAATTTGGCTTCGTTCTCTGCTAAGGTTACCTCAAACTGCTTGCGTTCGGCTTCCAGTCTTACCCTTTCGCTAATATCCTTGGCAATTCCCAAAAAGCCTAATATTTCTCCATTTGAGGTGCGTAGGGCTGTCACGGAAAGCAAGACGGGAATTCTAGAACCATCTTTGCGAATATAAGTCCATTCCTCTTCGCTAACCTCTCCTAGCTTTGCCTTGGCGACAAACACCTCAAACCCAGGTTCGATAGTGCGTTGCAACTCAGTTGATAGACTGTGCGATCGCGCGATCACCTCATCTAGATCGTGAATAATCGCAGGGGTAACTTTACCAATAACCTCATCAGCTCTGTATCCTAATAGAGTTTCGGCACCAACATTAAAAGATTGAATGATGCCCTCTATATTGGTTGAGATCACCGAAAAATTCGCGCTGTCTAGAATCGCTTGTTGCATCAGCGAAATTTCTTCTAGCTTTGCCTCAGTCTGCTTATGACTGCTGGTTTTGAGAGCAGTGATATCTCGAATTACGAACAAGCACCGATTGTCTTCACTCTTCACCACCCGCACTTCTTCATATTGGATGCGATCGCCGATCTGAACCTGCTGCTCGTAGATCTGGGTCTCTCCAGTGTTTAAGGCACGATCTAGATAATGGAGGTGGCGTTGGGCTAGCTCAGGGGGTAAAAACTCGGACATCGATTTACCAATCGGATTGATGTCGGTATTGAGGATGTCGTGATGGCGATCGGGCGAAACATATCCCTGATAGATGCCCTCTGCATTGACCCAAAACATTAAGTCTGGAATGGCTGCCAAGATCGACGAAGGGATAGCATGTTGGGAATGCGAATCAGTCATCAGCATATCGATCTCGCTCCATCGGTTTCTTGAGATCCAGAAGCTAATAAGGCTCGAATGGTGGTGTTGAGTTGCTTTAACCTGACAGGCTTGGTTAAATACTCATTGGCTCCCACTTCTAGACAGGCTTCGCGATCGCCCGACATGGCAAGGGCTGTGAGCGCCACAATGGGAATGTGTGAGACTTTGCGATCGGCGCGAATGCGTCGGGTGGCTTCTAAACCATCCATATTCGGCATTTGAATATCCATAAGAATCAGATCGGGAACTTGGGCTTTGGTCAGGGCGATCGCTTCCAGACCATCGATCGCATAAATCAGACGATAGCCGCAATTTTCCAGATAGTCAGAGAGGATATCGACAGTTGCCTGATTATCTTCAGCAATCAGGATAAGGGGTAGCTTGACTGTAGGCTGAGCAATGCCCTCTGACTTGCTCGTTGAACTGGACGGAACAGATAAACCGCTTCCCCCTTCTTGGGAGAGAGAAACTGAGATCGAGGGTTGGGGGGTAGTGGGTTCAATCAGATTGCACAGGAGGGGAAGGCGCACCGTAAAGCAACTGCCTTTACCCAGTTCGCTTTGAACAGAGACAGAACCAGAATGGAGTTCGGCGATCTGCTTGACCAAAGTTAGCCCCAAACCAGTGCCTTCATACTTACGACTGAGCCCACTATCAAGTTGAACAAAAGGCTGAAACAGTTTATCTATATCGGTGGCAGCAATACCAATCCCTGTATCGTTCACCGAAAAGCAGATAAAACAGGGAACTATGCGCTTATTCTTAGGTGGAACTTCTGCTTGAGATGACTCTAGAGTTTCTTCTAGATAGACATTTAAGGCGATTTGCCCGCCCTCTGGTGTAAATTTGACAGCATTGTTGAGTAAGTTAATCAACACCTGCCGCATGCGTCGTTCGTCTACAGATATTTCGCCTAGGTCGTTAGCTAAATTAGTCTTAACCTGAATTTTTTTCTGGGTTGCCTGTTGTTTGATAAAGACCAAACTCGATTCGCAGAGGCGCGTAACCTCAACCTTTGAGATATCAAGTTCGAGTTTACCTGCTTCGATTTTTGAGACTTCCAAAATATCGTTAATTAATTCCAGTAAATGGTTGCCACTTTGTTCGATCGTCGCGATCGCTTGCTTTTGACGATTGTTGAGCGCTCCAAACACCTCCTCAAGTAGGATCTCAGACATTCCCAAAACCGCATTGAGCGGTGTACGCAGTTCGTGGCTCATATTAGCGAGGAATTCATCTTTGAGTCGGGTAGCTCGGATGAGTTCGGCATTAGAACGTTCGAGTCTCTGCTCGTATTCTTTTTGGGCGCGGATATCGCGCATCATTGACGAGAAAAATTCGACCTCTCCATTGGGGGCTTTATGGGCGAGGATCAGTTGAGATACTGGAACTTCCTGCCCCTCAGCATCTAATAAGACAGTTTCTCCCATCCAACTGCCCGTGGCGATCGCAGTGGGCAATCCCTCTTGCGTCACCAGATCCACGATTCTTTGGGGATGGTAATCTGTGAGATGGCGTTGGCGAACTTCCGCATCACTTTTTAACCCACAGAGTTTTTTCTTTGCCGTGTTATTCCAAATAACGTTACCCTTAGCATCGACAATACCAATATAGTCGGTGGATGCCTCTAAGATCGAAAGCAATCGATTTTGTTCTTGTTCTAAGCGCTTGCGATCGGTGATATCCTGAGCTGTGCCGATAATGAGTTTGACTCTCCCTCGATCGTCTCGACTAAACACCGTGTTGCGATTGTAAAACCAACGCCATTCTCCATTGGCATGTCTCATGCGATGTTCGCTATCAAAGATTGCTCCCTCTGGTGCTGCATTGATTTGCGCGTAGTAGGCTGGAATCAGGCTCAGGTCATCTGGGTGCACAATATTTTGATTCAAGTTGTTGCCCATACTCTGAATCTCTTTAGCCGTATAACCAAGGGTAGACATAATCTCACGATTGGCATATACATTTCGCTCCTCTTGGACATCGTAGAGATAGAGAATATTGGGCGAAGAATCCGCAATTTGCTGAACCAATTGTTGGCTTTTTTGAAGTTCTACCTCTGCCAGTTTGAGATCGCTAATATCGGCAAAATACCCAACAATTTCTATGGGCACACCGCGATCGTCGCGCACCAATTTCAATTCATCCCGCATCCATCGGTAGCTGCCATCTTTATGCAAGAAACGATATTCGTGAATATAATGTCCCTGCTCGAACAGGTTGGCTAAGCCTGCAAAAATTCTGGATGCATCCTCTGGATGAATGTGCGTCGTCCAAAAATTGGAATCCCGTAAAAATTCTTCAGGAGAGTAGCCAGTAATGCCTAAAATATTCTCACTCATGAAAGTAGTACCATAATTACCTTCAGAGGAACAAGCATAGATCGCTGCGGGACTAGACGAAAGCACAAATTGCAAGCGCTCTCGCAATACTTGATTCTCGATTTCATTGCGTCTGCGATCGGTCACATCACGAAAAATTCCCTGCGCGATCTGCTCGCCTCCCACTTCGATCAGGCTAGCAGTAATTTCCACGGGAACTTGTTTACCGTCTTTTCTCAAAGCGATACTACTCAATAGCGAACCCACGCCATGTAGCTTAACTTCCGAGAAATGAGCTTTTGCTGTTTCTAGAGCCTCGGGTGGATGAATTTGGCTCATATGTAATTGTGTCAATTCGTCGCGCGGATAGCCTAACATTTCTTCGGCTTTTTGATTTGCCGCAATTAAATTTCCCTTTATGTCTGCGAGCAAAATCGCATCGCTGGCTCCATTCATCAGCGCTTGATAGCGTTGCTGACTTTCCAAAAGCTCGGCAGTGCGTTCCTCAACCTTGCCCTCCAGTTCTAGATTGAGTTTGTATAGGGCTGCTTCAGCTTTTTGGCGTTCAAAAAGTTCTATTTGGGCTTTTTGGTAAGCCGTAGCCTGTTGAATCGCGATCGCCAATTGTATGGAAATCTCATTGAGTAAGGTCAGTTCTTCAGGCAGCCAAGACCGATAATCAGTACATTGGTGACCGATGAGTAGACCCCATAACTTGCCAGACACCAAAATGGGAACCACAAGATTTGCTTTAACTTGATATTGCTCGAGCAAGTTTAGGTGACATGGCGTGTAGTCTGTATCGTAAATATTCCCGACGGCAAGATTGCGTCCAGAAGCAAATAGTTCTTGGGCTTGGGCTTGAAAGCAAGAATCTTTGATTTGATTTGAGAGCGATTTTCTCCAGCCCTCACCGACAGACTCAGCAACAATAGTTCCACTCCAATCTGGTTCAAATTGAAACACGATAATCCGATCGCATTTTAAAAACGAACGAACTTCAATAACCGCCGTATTTAGGATATCCTGTAGATCGAGGGAACTATGAACGCGCTCGGAAATACGAACGATTAGGCGCTCTCGCTTTGCTTGCTCCTGTAGTTTTGCCGTGCGCGATCGCACCTGTTGCTCTAATTCTCGATTGCGGCTTTGTAGTAACTGTAGTTTTTCTGCCTCTAGCTGCGCTGTTTTTTGCTCCAGTGACTGCACGACGCGATATATTTCCATCGGGTTGAGTGCATTCAGTAAATTGCTCTGGGTGACAATTCCTAATAAATAGCCTTGAGCATCCGTGACGGCAATTCGGTTGATTCGCCGTTCTTGCATGAGCATTCGCGTCGTCCAAAGAGAAGTGTCTGGGCGAATGGAAAATACGGGCGCACTCATGACAGTCTGTGCTTGGATTTGGGCAAAGTTCAGTTCTAAGGCAAGAAATTGAACGATATCGCGCTCGGTGACGATGCCAATAGGAAGCAGGCGATCGCGATCGCCTGGCTCGACCAAAAACACCGAACTGACTCGATGCGCGGTCATGCGTTGGGAAAGCTCAAGAATTGATGCCGTTGGCTCCGCATGAATGACCTCTTTACCCATCACATCCGCCGCCGTTCGCAAATGCAAAAGATCGACGGGACGCAAGATTTGGCGTAGGCTCTCTTGGGTAATTAGCCCTGTAACCTGTCCGCGATCGTCAACTAAGGGTAAATGCCGCAGGTGATGCAGTTGAAATAGACCGAGAGGTACAAAGATATCGGTAAATTCTGATTCTGGTAAAGCCATGACCGATCGCACCATAACCTCAGCGATCGTCACCTCCGATGGGTTTTTCCCTGACGAACCAAAACGAACCAAGTCTTGCTCTGCTAAGATGCCAACGAGTTGTGTATCCTCTAATACCAAAACGCAACTGCTTTGCGCCGCAGTCAATAAGAGGTATTCCTCAGAATCAACCTCGCAAGTTAACTCGCAAGTTGCTCCCCCTGCACTCATGATGGCGATCGCCTCAGCAACTCGCGCGTTTGCCGCGATCGTGAGAGGGTGACGGACGATCGCTGGCTCTAGATCGATTTGGGTAAGGTTAACTGAAGACATAAGCTAAGTAGACCCCCTCATTCACTACCAAATAGCTTCAAGTAGTTTAGAGTTATTTTACGATGTAGTGAAAGCTTTCAGGTTTTTATTAGAAACAGTTTTAGTGTAACTGAAATCGATTCAATCTTGCCGAACAATTTTGAATCAAAATTTTATGGTGTTTCCAGAATGGGTAAAGCTCCGAAAAACCAGTGAATATAAGGTAAAAATTCAATTCTTTCTTAGTGATTTCTTTCTTTAAATCGCTATTATTTTGCAGCTAAAAGTTCTATTATTTTGCAGCTAAAAGTTGTTGAATCGTTTCCACAATTTGTTTCGGTTTAGTCGGTTTAACAAGAACCTCATCTGACCCACCTAAGAGATATTTTTCGCGATCGCTGGTTATGTTTAAATCTGCGATCGCAACCGTCAGAATCTGAGTCAATGTGGGATTTGCTCGAATCTGCTAAATTGCCTCTAGCTCGCTTATTCCTGACGTTTGGATGTCAATTAATATCAGGTCTGGCTTCTGGGCTATCGCGATCGCCATGGACTCTTGGGCAGTTTTCGCAAAGATGAGACGATAGCCTTGACTGATGAGTATAGTTAGCGATGGTTTGATTAACGATATAGCCCACGCGAGCGGCTGCCAGCAAAATTAAAGGAATCGTCACTGGGCTACTCGGCAAGTTAACGGTTCCTATAGGGGTAGTTACAGAAGGAACGGATTTCCTGAACTTGACTTGGATAGGGCAGCCAAATCGAAAAGCAGTTTCCTTACTCCAACATACTTTTGACAGTTACACAGCCGCCATGCAATTCCAACTTCAGTTGCGTTTTACTTGGTGCTCAATCAATTCATCCGAGAAATCAAACTATCACCTGTCATAGTGATACGACAGACCAGATTAGAAGCAATTTAAACCCAAATTATTCTTATTCTTAAAGAAAAGATGACAGATACTGAAACTACAGCCGCAATTGACCAACTACCTGAGTGGAAAGTCGTTAACAGCAAGTTGAATAGAGCTTTCAAGTTTAATAACTTTGTCGAGGCTTTTGGCTTTATGACCAAAATTGCGTTTATTGCGGAGAAAATGGATCACCATCCCGAATTTTTTAATGTATACAACCGTGTGGTAATCGATCTAGCAACACATGATCTAGGTGGGATAGGTGCTCTAGATATTGAGCTAGCTAAAAAGATTAACGCTTTGTCAAATCACACCAAGTAATAAACACGCGGAATTCCAAAATCGGACTTTGAGCCAGAAGATGTGGCAGCAACAGATGTCCCATTAATGGAAGCAGTCTGATATCCCATTAGCTAAAACAGCATTCATTTTGTCACTTATTTCTTAGGCGAAATGAATGCGATTGAAACAATTATTCGATCGTTACTATTAAGTCAAGGAGATTTACTCATGCAGATAATCAATATTGGACTAACCGATACACAGCGACAAGGTGCGATCGATCTACTCAACCGAGACTTGGCTGACAGCTATCTGTTGTTGGTCAAAACCAAGAAATTTCATTGGGATGTGGTTGGTCCCCAGTTCATGACCTTGCATAAGTTATGGCAAGAGCATTATGAAGCGCTCACACTCAATGTCGATGTCATTGCCGAACGAATTAGAACCTTGGGTGGATATCCCGTAGGAACGATGGAAGGGTTTCTAAAAATCTGTTCTCTTAAAGAACATGCGGGTAAAATCCCTATGGCAACTGGTATGGTATCGCAGTTACTAGAGGATCGCGAACAGATTGTGCGAAATTTGCGCGAACATATTGAGCAATGTAGCGCCAAGTTTAAAGATGATGGAACCGCAGACTTTCTCACAGGTTTGATGGAGCAGCACGAACAAATAGCATGGATGCTGCGTTCTTTCGTTGAAGGTGAAGCGATCGCATCAAATGGCTTAACGCCAGAGCTAAACAAAAAGACGGTAGGAGTTTAACAACCTGCTTCAAGTAGCTCGTTGTTAAGCAACTATAGCGGTTTTCACTTCGGGACAAGTAGGGGATGTGGGATTAAACCCCTCTGTAGTGAGGTCTCAACTATATTTGTCATCTGAAAACCGCTATACATTGTCTGTAGCTTCTTTTAAATAAATTGGATTGAGATAACAATGAGCGATCGAATCAAAATATCTACTAACTTTGATGATAACCACTGGCGGCAGAATTATGGTTCTTGTCTTTATATTGAGAAAGGATCTTGCTATGAGAACTATCAATCAGCTTATCAGATAGGACATGAAGGATACGATCGCTATCCTGACAAAAGTTTCGACGAAGCAGAACTCGAACTAAAACTAGATTATGAAGCGCTATCGGCTCAAAAGGGCGGAATCAGTTTTGATTGGGACAAAGCTAAAGATGCAGTTCGAGATGCTTGGGATCGGGCGGGAACTACTTAATCAGATTTTTTCGCTAAAAGCTTTTGGACTACGGTCAGGAGTTGTTTTAGTTTAACTGGTTTTGATAGATATTCGTTAGCCCCTGCTTCCAAACATTTTTCGCGATCGCCCACCATGGCTAAGGCGGTCAAAGCAAGAATTGGAACTGTACTCAGCTCTGGAATCTTGCGAATTTCTAAAATTGCATCGAGTCCATTCATCTCTGGCATTTGGATATCCATGAGGATAATATCTGGTTTAGATTGACGTGCTAGTTCCACAGCTTCTAAACCATTTTTGGCAACATCGATCTGATATCCAAAAATAGAGAGATAGTTAGAAAAAGTCTCGATGTTAGCTTGGTTGTCCTCAGCGAGTAAAACCCTTTGCGGCAAAGTTTTCCCAGCCTCATCTGTCGAAAAATCCTCCGTTTGAGGAGACAGACTTTCCGTTGCATTCGATGGCGAAAGTTTTTGCGATCGCAATGAGGTCTGATAGGGTAGGGTAATGGTAAATCGACTTCCCGTTCCTAGGGTGCTTTCAACCATAACTGTCCCTTGATGTAGTTCCACAATACGCTTGACCAAGGCAAGCCCCAAACCAGTACCGCCAAATTGACGATTGAGGCTGCTATCAATTTGTACAAACGACTGAAACAACTTGGGAATATCTTCTGGGGCAATGCCAATGCCTGTATCTATAACATGAAATTGAATCGTGCTTGCAGTCATATCAAGATGGGTCTCTAAGCGTACCTTACCGCCCTCAGGAGTGAACTTGACTGCATTGATTAACAGGTTAATTAGCGCTTGGCGAATGCGAAGTTCGTCAACTGCGATCGCCTCAAGATTTGGTGAAATTTGCTGTCTGAGTTGAATGCCCTTTTTATGGGCAATTTGCTTGACAAAACTGAGACTAGAAATGCAAAGATTCTGAACGGAAGCTGGTGCAATTTGTAACTCCATTTTGCCCGACTCGATTTTGGCAAGATCGAGAATATCGTTAATCAGCTCCAGTAAATGTCTGCCACTGCTCTCTATGGTCGCGATCGCTTTTTTCTCTCTGGGGTTGAGTTCGCCAAATACATTTTCCTGCAAGCCCTCTGACATTCCCAAGATGGCGTTAAGCGGAGTCCTGAGTTCGTGGCTCATATTGGCAAGGAACTCGTCTTTGAGACGGGTAGCTCGGGCAAGCTCGGCATTGGAAATCGCAAGTTGCTCGTTACTCTCCATCAGTTTGATTTCTGTCTGTCGCCGCTCTGCCAATTCCTCCTGAAGTTGCTGGTAAAGATCTGCTTGTTGAATTGCGATCGCCAATTGACTGGTAAGTTGTTCTAGCAAGCTAACTTCCCAAGACTGCCAATCTTTAGGAGCAGAACACTGGTGCGCGATCATCAGTCCCCATAGCTTCCCTCCCTCTTGCACGATTGGGACGACCAATTTTGCCCGAATCTCAAAGTCAGCCATAAACTGAACCATACAGTCTAAAACAGGATCTCGATCGCGATCGGAAATCATATAGACATTTCCCTCAGCGTAACGTGCGTAGCAACTGAGAGGAAAGGCTTCTGGGGGAAAAGTAACACCCAAAACTCCACTCCAAGGTTCAACCACCGATTCTGTTACAACCTTCCCCGTACAATCGTCAAAAATCTGATAGACCAAAACACGATCTGATTGAATCAGTTGTCGCACACCATCTACTGTTGTTTCAAGAATGGATACTAGATCGAGGGAATCACGAATCCGTTGTAAGATTGAGACAAAGAACTGCTCTTTTTCTAATTGTTGCTTTAGAGTTTCTTCAATTTGCTTGCGATCGGTGATTTCTCTTGACACCCAAAGCACTAAGTCTTGAGACAATGGCGAAATTGTAGCTGAGAACCAAGTTTCATTGCCTTCTAGATCGAGGTTGTACTCCACATTAATCGGAGCATTCATCTCTAACGTTTGTTGAATATAGCCAACCAATTCATTTGCCTTATCGCGTGGAAGGATGTCGTATTCGGTTTTACCAACGATGCCTTCAGCAGAAATTACCAATCCAGAGGCTTTCGTATTTGCAACCTTTAAATATTTACCCTCTCGATCTTTCACGAGGACGAGATCGCTCATCGCACTAAAGAGAGTTTGCAACTCTAGCTCTGATGCCTGTAATGCCGCCTCTGTCTGCTTGCGCTGCGTAATATCTGACTCTGAGCCACTCATGCGAATGACGTTGCCGTTACTATCTCGCAAGGCTTTACCGCGATCTAAAACCCACATATAAGAGCCATTTTTATGCTGAACGCGATATTCCACCTCAAAAAATTCCGTATTCCCAGCGAAGTGATTGGCAACTGCCACCATGACGCGATCGTAGTCATCGGGATGGATGTATTTAAACCAATCTTCTAAAGCATTACTAATTTCTACTTCACTGTAACCCCGCATTTGCTTCCATCGGCTAGAGAGAAAGATCGTATTTGCGCGAACATCCCAATCCCAGATGCCGTCATTGGCACCCTTTAAAGCCAACTGCCAACGCTCTTCACTTTCTCTTAGGGCTTGGGTGCGTTTTGCCACCCTAAGTTCTAATTTTTGATTGAGTTGATAGAGTTCTTCTTCAGCTTGCTTGCGATCGCTGATATCGAGATGAATACCAATCATGCCCGATGGACGGTTCGTGGCATTCAACATGGGCTGCCCAAAAATATGCAGCCAACGAATTTTGCCATTGGGCAGAAGTACTCGATATTCTAGGGTGATGACAGAGCCGCTGGCGATCGCTTGACGGATGAAACGCTCGACGCGACCCCGATCCTCAGGATAGATGGCACTTAACCATAGGTCGTAGTCAGGCTCGATTGTATTCGGCTCGAATCCTAATAAATGGTAGTTCTCATCGCTCCAGATCAGCAAATTGTTTTCTGGGTAGAATTCCCAGATCCCAGCTTTGGCTGCACTCAGGGCTAGAGACAGTCGGTTTTCGCTTTCTCGCAGGGATGCTTCTACCTGTCTGCGGGTTGTAATATTAACCAGAGAAATCAGATGCGCGGGGCGATTTTCCCAAATGGTCAAGGAAGAATGCATCTCAGCGACCAAATGTTTTCCATTGGGCTGTAATAGTTCGATTTCGTGAAAGCCACCATCACCGATGCTTGGTATGCCTAATTGCTGTCCGAGTAGCTGCTCTTTGGTCTTGCCAAGCATTTGCTCGGTCATTAGATTGGTAAATAATATTTCTCCCTCAAAATCAACGACTAATAACCCATTGACTGTGTTAGCCAAGATGGTTTGCAATCGATCGTCTCGCTGTTGCAATGCCCTTGCTACTGACAGGCGATCGAACACTTTCTGAATCACAATCGGCAAGAGTTTGAGGTAATTAGGAATTTTAATGATGTAGTCCTGAGCACCCTGCTGCATCCAGTCAATAAGGGTGTCTTCTTCTCCTAAATCGACTTGAACAATTACAGGAATCTGTCGCGTTTGCAATTCCGAGAAAATTTCTAAAGTCGTATTGTTGCTAGGGCTGACCTCTAAAATGGCAAGATCGAAATCTCGAACCGCGATCGCTGCTTTGACCTCGTTAGCAGAACCAGCGATCGCATATTCATAAGGCAAGACAGCGATTGCGACAGATTTCTCAAATGTCGTGCGACTGGTAGCGCTGGCTTGGATGAAAAGAATCTGCATATTTTTACGCGATCTCTAGGTACTCCTACTATCCCCCATTTTTAGTTTTTATCGATCGTGACACTGAAAAATTCTCCCTCGAACGATACTTTCTTACCTAAAGAACTGATTTGCGATCAGCTAAAAGATTTCGAACGATCGCTAAGAGCTGTTTCAATCTTACAGGTTTTGATAGGTACTCATTTGCTCCTGCGGCTAGACATGCCTCGCGATCGCTAGATTTTGCTAATGCTGTAATCGCAATAATGGGAATATCCATCAGTCGAGGGTTGGCGCGAATCTGACAAATTGCCTCTAAACCATTCACTTTAGGCATCTGGATATCCATCAAAATCAGGTCTGGTGTTTGGGCAGTCGCAATCTCGATCGCTTCTTGTCCATCTTCTGCCAAAACAAGTCGATAGCCTTGACTCTCTAGATAGTTTGTGAATGTCTCTACATTAACAAGATTATCTTCTGCTAGCAAAATCAAATAGTCTGAGGGGTGATGCGTTTCGACAACACCTACCTGTAATGCATCAGGGGTGGGAATTGTTGGAACGATATTGTTCGCAGCCCCATCGTAGGGTAAGTAAACTGAAAAACAACTGCCTTTTCCAAGGATGCTGTTGACTGTAACATCTCCGCCATGCAGGTTGGCGATCTGTTTTGCTAAGGCTAATCCCAACCCTGTACCTGAATATTCACGACTCAAGCTACTGTCGATCTGCATAAAGGGCTTAAACAATTTACCAATATCTTTGGCAGCGATGCCAATGCCCGTATCCAAAACCGAAAAACGGATAGTCCAGGGAAATTCGGGTGTAGGAATCAAACAAACTTCATCCCTTTCCGAGCCAGAAGCTTCCAGCCTTACTTCCAGCGTTACTGTGCCTCCCGCAGGCGTAAATTTAACCGCATTGCTGAGCAAATTAATCAACACCTGTCGCATTCGGCGCTCGTCAACATGAATCCTTCCTATGTCTTGCTGAATATCTACATTCAACTGGATACCTTTTTTGAACGATTGCTGCTTAATAAAGTTAAGGCTAGAGTTGCAGAGATGTTTAACCGAAACGGAAGTAATTTCAAGCTCTAGTTTACCCGCTTCAATCTTTGAGACATCTAGGATGTCCGTAATCAATTCTAATAAGTGTCTGCCACTTTTTTCAATCGTTTCTATCACTTGACTCTGACGGGGCTCGATTTTACCAAATACACCGTCTTGCAAACCTTCCGACATTCCTAAAATGGCGTTGAGTGGCGTGCGGAGTTCGTGACTCATATTCGCGAGGAACTCATCTTTAAGTCGCGTGGCACGGGCAAGTTCGGCGTTGGCAAGGGTAAGCCGGTCGTTTGCTTCTCGGACTTGTTCTTCGGCGATTTTGCGATCGCTGATATCGCGAACAGTAACTAATACTTCGTCTTTACCACAGGGAGTGACGCGTACCTCTTCATATTCCAACTGATTGTATTTTTGGATTTGATGCTCGTAGATTTGTACATCTCCTGTAGCGATGGCGCGCTCATATACCTCTAGCTGATCCGCAAGGACTTGTGGCGATAGAACCTCGGCAATATGATGTTGGATTGGAACAAAGGATGTCTTTACAGGAGTTGAAGGCATCATACAGTCGATACAAGTACCATCTCGTTTTAGTCTCAAGAGCAGATCGGGCATGGCGCTGAGAATCTCTTGTTTGCGAGCTTCACTTTCGATTAACTCTGCCGTTCGTTCTTCAACTCTTTGTTCGAGTTCTTGATTGAGCTGGAGCAAGGCTGCCTCGGCGGTTTTGAGTTCGCTAACATCTCTGCCAACAATGACTATTCCCTTACGACTTCCATCACTATTAAAAAGTGGAACTTTCGTGACATCCATAATCTTAATGGAGCCGTCAGGCTGAGGGATTCTTTCCTCTAGGTAGCTAATGGTCTTAGACTGCCAAGCGAGCTCATCCGATCGCCCGCAATATAGGAGGGCATCATGGTAAAAATCGCTAAATTCTGCTAATTCCGCATCTGTTTTGCCCAAATACTGCACACCCGATAGCTGGAATATCCGAAGTCCTGGTTCGTTGCAGACAAGCCATTTACCTTGACTATCTTTTAAGTAAATTGCATCAGGAATCGCATCGATCAATGTACTGAGCCAATAGGTTTGATCTTTAAGGGCGTTTTCTATGCGTTTGCGATCGGTTTCGAGCCGTTTTTTCTCGCTAATATCCTGAGCTAGAGCGATGTCATAAAGAGGTTTTCCCTCTCGATCGCGCACGAGGGAAACACTTAACGATACCCAGATCGTCTGACCATTTTTGTGAAGATATCTTTTCTCTAGGTAAAAACTGCTAATCTCTTCTCTTAGCAGTTGTTGGTAACAGTTAAGATCGGCTTCTAGATCCTCTGCATAGGTGATTTCCTGAAATGTCAGCGATAGTAATTCTGCTTCCGAATAGCCTAAAATATTACAGAGATAGGGATTGACTGCCAAAAACCTCCCCTCTGGAGAAGCAAGAGATATCCCGATCGCCGCCGTTTCAAACATGCCTCGAAAACGTTCTTCACTCTCGCGCTGAATTTCTTCCGCGATTTTGCGATCGTTGATATTCTGAATGATCGCCAATACTTCGCTGTCATTCACCTTAACAATCTGTACTTCCTCATACTGCAGCCGATCGCCAATTTGATTTTGCTGTTCAAAATGCTGAACTTCTCCTGTCGTCAAGGCTCGTTCGATCAGGTGCAACTTGCGATTAGCTAGATCGGGGGGTAAGATTTCTGAAAGATGTTTGCCAATTGGGTCGCAATCCTCTGGAACCAGATCTGCCACGAAGTTCGTTGAGAAGTTCTCCAAATAGATACCTTCCGAACTAATGCGGTGAATCAAATTGGGAATTGCACCTAAAAGCGCTTGTTTCTGTAACTCGGTCTGACGTAGGGTTTCTTCTGCCTCCAGTTGGGACTTTCGTGCAGCATCGCGTTCCCGTACGAGAGCCTGTAGCTCGGCATTGCACATCTGCTCGACTTCACCGCGATCGCTCTCTAAAGAAGCGTTTGAGGTTTCTGCTTGGGCGATCGCCTTTAATAGACTAGCTTGCGAAATATTCCCTAGCAACTCACCGCGATCGCCCACCAAAGGCAAGTAGCTAATGGGATAGCGTTGGAACAGGTTTAAAGGCACGCATAGATCGGTAAATTCTGACTCTAGCAAAGTTACAGGCGAAGGAGCGATCGCGGCTGAGATGGAGATTTCTGCTAGATTTTGCCCAGACCCCAAAAGCTGAAACATATCTGTCTCAGTAAAAACACCCACCAACTGACGATCTGCTGATACAACCAATACACATGTTGAATTAACTGTTTTACAAATCGTATCAATCCTTAAATTACTTCTTGAATTAATCAAAGCGATCGCATCCATGACACTGGCATCTGAAGCGATAGTCAGTGGGTTGCGATCGATCGCTAGTTCCAAGTCAGTTTGGGCAGGATTAATTGCTGACATAGGCTTCGGTAGACCAAACGTTTACCCTGAATCTTTACCCTGAATCTTTACCCTGAATCTATGGATGTCCAAAATTATTATTTGAAACGTCGATTATGGTCACAACACCTCTCCTTAAAGCATTATAGCTCATGTAAAAACTTCTCAAACCAAAGTTACTAAAATTAATTCAGTATATTTTTATAAATCACCTAGTAATCTTCTCAATAAACCTAACCAATGTGGGGCAACCACCATAAAGATCGATTGACAGTATTTTTTGTTGGATAGGTATTCTGCCTTACAAATTTTAAGCCTGCAATTCTATCAAAGCCCAAATTACAGATTGTTGACGCTCCTGTTTTGTCAGACTATCCCACGATCTCAGTTATTTTGCTCGCAGAAAAATCTCCGTAAAAAGGAGCAAGGAACTGATAGCTACCCCTCCTACCTCAACCACTTGGATCTCGCTTATCGCAATGCCTTGGTCATTACTGAATCATGATACTATATGGTGAATTTCTACATAATTTTTACCTATAGAAATCCTAAATGAATTGTGATTTTTTTGTAGCCTAGGCATCTTGCCTGTGTGGGCTTTCAGCCTATACCACGTTCATAAGCAAGATAGGATTGTATAGTATTAAGAGCGTGAAATTAGCTGGTTAGAAGTCTGTATTAGATTACTTGAATAGAGCAATCTAGAAGTTACATAATTTATGGATCGATCCCTTAATAAGATATCCACGCATAATGGCTCTTAGTCTATGGTTCAAGAGAATACAAGTTATTTCAATAGAGTAGATTTGGAGTTTCCAGGCAGTCCTTTACCGCTCAATTCTCCTCTTTACATTCAGCGTCCTCCGTTGGAAGAACTTGTATGTCAGGAAGTTCAAAAGCCAGGAAGTATTATCCGCATTCAAGCGCCCCGTAAAATGGGTAAGAGTTCGTTACTCACGCGACTGATTAACCATGCCGAGACGCTGAACTATCGAATTGCTAGATTGGACTTTCAAGAAGCAGACGAAACCATTTTTAGTAGCTTAGACAAGTTTTTGCGCTGGTTCTGCGTGAATATCAGTCGGCGGTTGCACTTAAAGCCACAGCTAGATAATTATTGGGATGATGATATCGGTAGCAAGGTGAGTTGCACCTATTATTTTGAAGATTACCTACTCGAACAGGTAGGAATGCCCCTCGTGTTGGCATTAAACGAGGTCAATCTAATCTTCGAGCATCCTGATATTGCTAAGGAATTTCTGCCATTGCTGCGATTTTGGCACGAACAAGCCAAGCAAGTAGAAATTTTTCAAAATCTACGCATGGTAATCGTACATTCAACCGATGTATACGTGCCGCTCAAAATCCATCAATCCCCCTTTAATGTCGGTCTACCAGCCAAGATCCCTGAGTTTAGTTTAAAGCAGGTGCAAGAATTAGGGGAACGCTTTGGTTTTGAGTGGACAAACCATGAATCTGGTATCAAACAGTTGGAATCTCTTTTGGACATGGTGGGAGGGAATCCTTATCATATATCCCTAGCTTTCTATTATTTGCGGCGGGGAGAGCTAACCCTAGAGCAGATCGTGCAAACGGCTCCCACATCCACTGGTATTTATAAAACGCATCTACAAGAACTGTTGGTGAAACTGCAACAGGATGCCCTCTTAAAAGAAGCCCTTGGACAAGCGATCGCTTCCAACGCACCCATCGAGGTGGATTCCAGTATTGCTTACAAACTCAGCAGTTTGGGGGTTATGCAACTGCAAGGCGATCGGATTGCGTTCAGTTGCGAACTCTATCGACGCTACTTTCGCTCGCAACTGGGCTCTACATTCTCGGGAAAATCGCCCGATCGCTTGACAACAGATAGCGATGCTCGATTAAAAGCCTTAGAAGCAGAAAATCAGCAGCTAAAGAACTTGGTCGATACTGATGCCCTCACTCAGATTGCCAATCGTCGTCATTTCGATCGCTATCTCGTCATGAATTTGCTTCAGGCAGTACGGACATCAACTCCGATCGCCCTGATTTTGCTAGATATTGATGACTTTAAGTCCTACAACGATACCTACGGTCATCCTGTGGGTGATGATTGTTTGTCTCAGGTTGCCAGTGCCATTCATAACTGCCTCAAGCGTCCAGGCGATCTTGCCGCCCGCTATGGCGGCGAGGAGTTTGCCGTGATTTTACCTCAAACAGATACCGAGGGTGCTGCAAAAATTGCTGAAGTAATTCGGCTAGCGATTAGAAGCTTAGCCATCCCCCATATCAATTCTAGAGTAGGGGCTGGAATTGTGACTGCGAGTTTGGGTGTCATCAGTGCCATTCCCCATGCCGAAAGCGATCGCAATGGCTTACTTTTGACTGCTGATGAAGCCCTCTATCAAGCCAAGCAAGAGGGACGCGATCGCATCGTAATCGCTAACCTTCACGCCAATTCGATCGCTGAAGATGAAGATGAAGAAGATTGGGATCGTATTCTCACGCAACTTGAAGAAATCGATCGGCGAACGGGAGGAAGCTAAAGTGTCAAAATTAGAACCCTATGGGTTGAGCCATACGTGAGGCAAATCTATGTACTACCAAGTAGGTGGGAGTTTAACCAGTAACGATCACAGCTACATCGCTCGACAATCTGATACCGATCTTTACGAAGCCTTAAAGCAGGATGAGTTTTGCTTTGTGCTCAATTCGCGTCAGATGGGTAAATCGTCGCTGCTCGTTCGCACGCGCCATCGACTCCAGCAAGAAGGCTATGCCTGCACGGTTGTGGATATGACCAATATTGGCAGCGATAATATTACGCCATTGCAATGGTACAAAGGTATTGTCACTGACCTATGGCGAGGGTTTAAACCATTACGAAAATTTGATTTAAAAACTTGGTGGAATGATGAGAGCGATCTCCCTCTATTGCAACGTTTAAGTCGATTTATTGATGATGTCCTACTCAATGAACTACCCGATCGCAAGATTATTATCTTTATCGATGAAATTGATAGCATTCTCAGTCTGCCCTTTTCTGTAGATGATTTTTTTGCGTTTATCCGTTATTGCTATAACCAACGCGCGATCGATCCAGAATATAAACGTATCAACTTTGCCATCTTTGGTGTGGCGACACCGAGCGATCTGATGCGCGATCGCAAACGCACGGCTTTTAACTTGGGAAAAGCGATCGCCTTGAGTGGATTTACCCTAGAGGAATCGCAACCCCTAGCACAGGGATTGGTGGTGCAGGAAGGAAATCCCCAGATCGTACTTCAGGAGATTTTGAACTGGACGGGCGGACAACCCTTTCTGACGCAAAAGTTATGCCAGCTTGCGATCGGCTACAGTCAAGATGCGGTTAGCGGTAAACTCACTATCCCCCCAGGTACTGAAGCTTACTGGGTTGAAAACATGGTGAGAGAGAGATTGCTCAAATCATGGGAATCTCAAGACGAACCCGAACATTTGAGAACGATTCGCAATCGCATTCTCAACCATCGCGAATCTTCGGGGCGGCTGTTGGGCATCTATCAGCAGGTACTGCAATCTAGCACGGGCAATTCACCTGCCGTTCCTGCCGATGATAGCCGCGAGCAGGTCGAGCTATTACTATCGGGCTTAATCATCAAAGATAGCGGTCATCTGTATGTTAAAAATCGCATATATGCGGAAGTATTTAATCTCGACTGGGTCGAACAGCAACTGAATAATCTACGTCCCTATTCTCAAATGCTAGATAGCTGGGTACTCTCCGATCGCCAAGACGAGTCGCGGTTGTTACGCGGTCAGGCCCTAAGAGAAGCGCAAACATGGGCTCATGGAAGATGGTTGAGCGATTTGGATTATCAATTTATTGCCTCTTCGGTGGAGAGCGATCGCTATCAAGTCCAACAGGCTTTAGAGGCAGAACGAGCCGATGCTGTGGAGGCACAACTGATCGCCGCAAAAAGAAATGTACGCTTGCAGCGATGGTTTCTGGGTACAGTTAGCCTTGCGCTATTGGCTACCGTGGGTTTGGGCATTGCCACCTTTCTGCAATATCGCCAAACTCGGCAGAGCGAAGCCGCTGCTAAAATTAGTGCCGTTAAAGCTCGAACTAGCGAAATTGAAGCCTTAATCTCTTCAGCTTCGGGTAATTTTGATTCCCATCGTCAGTTAGAATCTTTACTCCAAGTGCTTGAGGCGAGAGCCAAACTTAAAAATGTCGGAGTTACCGATCTCGACCTAACGCAGAAAGTAAAAACTGTTCTGCGAAAAATTATGGATGGCATCGCTGCGACCAACATCCTGTCGATTGGTATGGGTGTGAAGGATGTCGCGATCGCTCCCGATGGCAAACTAATTGCTACGGCTAGTGTCGATGGCAGGGTTCAACTATGGCAACCTGATGGCAAACATATCAAGGACTTGTTAGGACATCGAGGCTCTGTCAATTCCATAAAATTCAATCGCGATGGCACTTTAATTGCTACGGCTTCATCAGATAGAACCATTAAACTCTGGCGACCCGACGGTACACTTGTGAAAACGATTCATGGCGATCTTCCCATGATGAAAGTTGAGTTTAGCCCCAATAGTCAACAATTTGTCTCTGTCAACAGCGGTCGCAAAACCTATCTATGGAATATCAATGGTTCTTTGGCTAGCGAGCTACCCCCAAGTTTACTCACTACATTCAGTCCGAATGGACAGTTTCTAATTTCCATTACGCTTGCTTTACCAAAAGACAAACGAGGTATACAAAAAAACGATCCCACAGCTCAAACAAAGCCATCTGATGGATTACCTCAACCGCCCAATACAAGATTGATGCGAGCTGATGGTAGCTTAATTGCGGAGTTTCCTACAGAAAAAGGTCCAGTTTTTGCCCTTGCTTTTAGTCCCGATAGCCAAACCTTTGCAACGTCTTCTGTGGATGGCAATGTGAGTATCTGGGATATCGATGGCAAACGGTTAAAACAATTTGTCGGACATGAATCGAAGGTGCAAGCGATCGCTTTTAGTCCCGATGGCAAATGGATAGCAACAGGCAGTACGGACAAAACGTTGCGCTTGTGGCAGGTAGAAGGTGGCTTAGATAAAAACCTCTACGGACACCAAGCAAACATTCAAGGGCTTGCCTTTAGTCCCGATGGCAAATGGTTAGCTTCTGCTTCTGACGATGGTACTGTGAGGTTTTGGCAACCCCATCGACCTTTATGGGATATCCTCTCCAGTCATACAGATTTGATTCCCCGCCTGGCATTTGCCCCAGACAATACCCAGTTGCTTTCCGTCTCAGTGGATATGCGGATGAACTTCTGGCAGCGTGAAGTGGGAGGAGATTTTAACCTCAAGCCCGATCAAAAGATTTTTGATGACTGGAAAGCGATTACTGGTTTAGCCTTTAGCCTTGATGGCAAGCAAATCGCTATGGCATTTCGAGAAGGGAAAGTTGAAGTTCGGCAACGAGACCGCTCGCTACAGCAAACGTTGGATGCTAAAACTGGCTTGAGGGGAGTGGTCTTTAGTCCTGATGGCACTCAAATTGCCGCAGGAGGGGGTGATAATACCATTAAACTTTGGACGAAAGATGCTTCGGGACAGTTTATCGATCTCCCCAAAGTGTTATCGGGTCATCAAGGTGCTGTCAATAGTGTTGCCTATAGTCCTGATGGAAAACTGATAGCATCGGCTTCAGGAGATAAGACAATTAAACTCTGGAATCCCGATGGCAGAGCGATTGCGACATTAACCGATCATAAGGCGAGCGTTACTACGGTAAAATTTAGCCCCAATGGTGATTGGATGGCAACTGCCTCTAGTGACAACACAATTAAGCTCTGGCGAAAAGATGGGACTTTTGTGAGAACGTTCGGCGATCGCGCCACAGGTTTAACCAACACTAGCCACTTAGCCAGCGTGACGGATGTGGCATTTAGTCCCGACGGTCAGCAACTCGCATCTGCCTCCTCCGATGGAACGGTTAAGGTTTGGCAGCTTGATGGCACGCTCGTGAGAACGCTAAAAGAACATGAGGGTTCGGTAGAGACTGTTGCTTTTAGCCCTGATGGTAAAGCGATCGCCTCGGCTGGCACCGATCGCCGCGTCATCGTTTGGCAGTTGGACAAAATTTCACAACTCGATGAATATACATTTGCTTGCAATTGGGTGCGAGATTATTTAAACAACAGTAGTGCGGTCAAACAAGAAGAGCGTGATTTGCTTTGCAAAGACAGTCCTTAGCAAGATTGTGGGCGAAGCATTCGCGCAAAGGAGTTTTCCCAAATATAGCAATTCTATCTTGCTTGCGAACGGGGTATTAAGCTGAAAGCTATTGCAGGCAAGATGCCTGCGCTACAAATAATACCAATTTCACTTGAATTTGCAACAGATCGAGGTTGGGAGCATCTCAATTAGGTAATAAGTAGAAATACTTAGCAAAGCAGAGTGGGATAATAGATCAAAGTTAAGCCCTATAAAACAATGAGTCCAGAAGACAAAGAAAGACTAGAAGCCTG
>NZ_CBDDRA010000042.1:0-39617 GCF_965232925.1 Tumidithrix helvetica PCC 7403 | reverse complement strand
GTACAGGCTTCTAGTCTTTCTTTGTCTTCTGGACTCATTGTTTTATAGGGCTTAACTTTGATCTATTATCCCACTCTGCTTTGCTAAGTATTTCTACTTATTACCTAATTGAGATGCTCCCCTTTAAAGTGCATGAGGTCGAGCCCTTGATTAAGTGTCTAGAGGGTATAACTTCACACCCAAGACCTTTAGTAGAAGCAGTCATACATTGGACAGGCGGACAACCCTTTTTAACTCAGAAAATATGCAATCTTATAATTAGATCTCACCAGCTAATACCAAGTGGATTTGAATCTGAATGGGTACGTCAACTAGTATTTAATTCAATAATTAGTAATTGGGATTCACAAGATGAGCCCGAACATCTTCGTACTATACGCGATCGAATCATACAAAGTAAACTCAGCCTAGGGCGTCTACTAGGTGTGTATGAAAAAATTTTACGATTTGGGAAAATTGATTCCGACGAGAGTGCAGAGAGTATTGAATTGCGGTTATCAGGCTTAGTTATTCAGCAACAAAATAAGTTAGAAATAAGCAACTTAATATACGCAACTGTTTTTGACAAAAAATGGCTTGAAGACACTCTTAGGGAATTACAACCCTATGCACAGGAATTAGCTTCATGGTTAGCATCCGACTGTAAAGATACGAGCTATCTCCTACAGGGTGATTCTCTCAAAAATGCGCTTTCATGGGCTTCTGCAAGAATTCTAAGCGTAACTGAATATCAATTTTTGTTGGCTAGTCAAGAATTTCATGCACAAAATAAATATACTTCGATAAAAGATAACCTTCAGAAAGAAGTTGTTGTTGAATCAAAAAACCAATCAGATTCAGCTTGGAAAAAGTTAATTGAAAATAAAATAACTCTAGAGCAGGCTATAAATTTACTAATTGATAGTGAAAAAAATCTTTTGCAAGAAGCATTTGATCCTAAAGTGCATCATCGATTTATCGAGCATTTTCCTAAAAATTTTGAATTCCCTCCAATTATTCCCCTGTTACTATGGAAGAATTGCTACTTCGTTGCCTCTGTAGAAAAAATTAATCCTGATGTTGCTAAAGTTCTTATGCAGCATACCAAGACAAAAATTGAATTTTTTCGGATTAACTATAAAAGCTATTCTGAATTTCCTTACAAACTCAACCTCCAAAATCATAATATTTATGCTGAGAAGTTGAACGATCTTTTAGCGTACAAGCAAGCTATCAAAGCTGCTGGGGATATAAAGGCTTTTTTGAAAATGAGCGTTATGAGCACTGATAATCCTCTTAAGCAATTAGAATTAATAATTGCAGGTGGAGTTCATCAAAGAGCCAGTGATATTCATTTCGAACCACTTGACAGTGGTTTAAGAGTAAGGTTTCGCATTGATGGATTGCTTCGCGAAGTCATTCGTAGCGAAGATGGACTAAGTTCGTCACGGATTGTGAGTGCATTAAAAGCGCAGGCTGACATGAATGTTTCTGAAAGGCGCTTACCTCATGATGGGCGTCTTAGGATGCAGTATTCATCAAACAGTAAGTTAGATATTCGCATTAATACAATTCCCTGTGTTTACGGAGAAAAAGCCGTAGTTCGTTTGCTGCCTGAAGAAAACCCCTATTCAAGCTTAGACGACCTAGGCTTTATGAAAAGTTCGTTGACAATATATAAAAGCTGGATCGAGCAAAGTCAAGGAATTGTCATAATATGCGGACCAACAAGCTCTGGTAAGACGAGTACCCTGTATACAACCTTACAAAGCATTACTAATGAGAATATTAATCTTTCTACAATTGAAGATCCAATAGAATATATTCTTCCTGGGATCAACCAAATGCAAGTGCATGAGTCCATTGGAATGACCTTTGCTAACGGCTTGAGAGCATTATTAAGGCAAGATCCTGACGTTGTAATGGTTGGCGAGATTCGAGACCAAATTACGGCTGAAACTGCTATTCGAGCTGGTCTAACTGGTCATTTGGTATTAACTACACTTCATACAAATGATGCAGTTTCAGCAATTACCAGATTAATTAGTATGGGAATTAGCCCTTCACTAATATGTGATGCTCTCTTGGGCGTTGTTTCTCAAAGACTTGTTCGCAAGGTCTGTTCGGATTGTTCTCAGCCTGTAGAAATAACTAAAAGCGAACTTCAATACCTAGGTCTTGAAGCTAGTAGTACTGATATGAGAAAATCAGTGCGAGGCATAGGCTGCTTCTCATGCGGTGGAACTGGCTATTCTGGTAGAGAAGCCATTGTAGAACTCCTTACATTCGATCCAGTTGTCAAGCAGTTGGTTCGAGAAGCTCGTATTGGAGAAATGTATAGCTATCTAAGTAAAAATAGCATTAATTCATTTCGTCTCGCTGCTCTAGAAAAGATTTTTAATGGAATCACTAATGTTGACGAGCTGAAGAGGGTTCTGCCTTATGGTGCGCTACATCCAGATGTATCTGAATGGGTCTCTCAACGTACAATCTGACAATAAGAATATGTAATGATTTTGCCAAAAATGGAAGTGACAACGGTTAGATCGCGCTAGCTAAAAGAAAAAAAATAACCATGCCTTCTCTCATCCCCTCTCTCAACAGTTGCGAATCCCGCATGACATCGGGTGAGAAGCGCTTGGCTATCCGTTTAGAACAGAAGCTCGATCGCGATTACCTGATCTGGTATGACGTACCCATCGGCAAAAAGCAACTGCACCCCGATTTCATCATTCTGCACCCGTTGCGCGGCTTATTGGTGCTAGAGGTCAAAGATTGGAGACTCGATACGATTCTCAACGTTACCAAGGCTGATTGGACTATCCTCGATCGCCACACTAACGCACCCAAACAAGTCAGCAATCCCCTAGAACCAGCCCGAAAGTACGTCCTTCATGCCGTGAAATTGCTCGAACGCGATGCAGAGTTAGTCCATGCCCTGAACACTCCCCACCCTGGTAAGTGTATTCTCCCTTTCGGTTAAGGTGTTGTATTTAACGTGAATTCGGGATAAGGAATATGAGACGAAATATAGGGCATATAAGCGTTCTGGGCAGGCACGGGGGCACTGCCCCTACACCAATTGTAGGGGCGATGCCCCTGTGCTCGCCCCGATTTACTGGATGAATAGGATTTATTTGTGAGAATTTAGCATTTATAGATTCAATAGCCTTAAATAAAGAGTTTGGGATTTTCTTATCCCGAACTGAGGTTATTTACCAACATCGCAAAAACTCTATCCTCAATGAGTTTATTTTTCATGCGATCTCACCAGCAAAAGTAATACCATTTTCAAAAAGTAATGCGACGTATTGTTTTTGAAAGACCGCGCGGAGCGCGGAGCCTAAACACCGATCTGTTGCAAATTTAAGTGAAATTGGTATAAAAAGTGACGCAGCCACCGACTTAAGATTTTGATACGCTATTTCAATAGGGGAGACGCACTCTAAGCGTGGTATGTAATTTTTAGTTAGCAGTTCGCCTTGTCCCTACCGAGGCGATTTTTGTCTGTTAAAAGCGATCGCATTAAAAAACAAGAGTTTTGGATAACACATACAGTCGCCATCCCTTCTGATATTGTTTTGTGTGACTTTGTAATAACTGCAAATCACCTTATCCCTCAAGGTGATTTTTTGTCACCGTTCGCATCTACCATAATACCGCCCCTCACACAGTCGCTTCTACTGGTTTAGCTTCCTTTTTCTTTTTCTCAAAAGCTAAGATATTTGGGGCATCAATCGTCGTTTAATTTTTCGCTTGCGATCGCACTGCATTTGCTCAGCAAACCTTACATCGATCCATTCCTTTTTAGGACTGCCCAAAAACAATTCTTCCAGCCAACGGGGTGTGGCTAGATTTGCCTGTAGCTCTGTCATCAGATCAACCCCTGCTAGGTTTTGTTGATTATTACTTCAAACATCGTAATTTGCCTCGATTCTGCGTGCAAAGCCCGGTGGGCGACCAGTTGGTGCTTCCCGTCCAAGCGATCGCGGGCTTCCCCTTCTTATCTAGTCGAACGAGAAATTTGTTGTGCCCTAGTGGGCCAGGGGCTGTGAAGCGATTATTATTTTCAACATCTACACCTGCATCTTTAAGCTTCTGTCGCGCTTCCTTGTTTTCATCACGAAGTCGTGCTTCTTGAGTAGATTCTTCTTTCCGCTTTGAAATCGATCCGTTAGCTAATACGAGATGGGCTTTATTGCCAATGGCGCAAAGCGCGTCGATCAGTTCGTTATCGCTTAATTCAAACAAAACGGCAAAGATCTCAGTCTTCTCCTTCAATGCCGTTTTTAACTGTTTGAGCAACGCCAGTCGCAAATCTCCAGAGAGAAATTCGCGAATTGTCCGATCGTCCTTTTCACTGATTCGATCTTTAAATTTCTTTAGCGACAAATTTTGTTCGGCTAGAAATTTAGCCATAAACTGGGATATCACGAAACCACGGTTGAAGAATGGCTTGAACGAACCCTGATTTGTCCCTAAAAGTTTTGGTTGGCTCCAATCACTAGCATGTGATTCCCACAATTCAAGTTTCTGATTTTTGTTACGTATTACGGGGATAACTCTATAAGAAACAATATCTCCAGTATTCGCATCGTGATCCGTCCATGAAAATCGCTGAAATGGCCATTCCGTAGAAGGTTTTGCGACCTCATCCTGTCCTTTCTCTGGTTTTGTTGTCACTTCCTCATTCTCAAATCCCATTCTGTTTAGGAGGAAATCCTCAGTAGAATTTCCTGATGGGTCTTGCTTTCGTCTAGCAATGGCAAAACCTCGGCACTCAGAGATAGGTTTGGAGATGCTCCAGAAAAGTAGGGCATCATCTTTAACTTTGTTGGCATAATCGTTTCTAGTTCTTATAAATTAAACTTTACCCATAGAAGCCTCATCCAACTTGTAAAATCACTTCAAAAAGAAATTTTCAATCCTAAACAACTTTGGATCTAACTTCAAGAATATAATTATTGTTTGGAACTGATTTGTATGTTATCTTTTCGAAATACTCTTAGCTGAATTGTGGGAAAGTCTGATCTGATAGTCCTTTACCCTCCTATAACGACTACGATCCGACAAACGAAGCAATCGTTCTGTTTGATAAGAGCATCAGGTATATATTTATTTGTAAGTTTGACTTGGATTTGTAACCATAGATGCGAAATCTGTCCTAAAAGAAAAATTTCACTAAAAGGCAACCAGAACTTAATCTGAGCTTAGCCAAATCTTAGATTCACGTCATGCGATCTATGGTCTTATGGATATGGAACTGTAATAAATTTAACTTTATTGAATAGGTATATCCTTATTCTAGGAGTAATCTCCAATGAGTAATGCCAAAGAGTCTAGTCACCTTCAAACAATGCCGTTAAAGGAAAATTTGAACCCCAACAGCGAGTTTTTTGAGTTTGAGCTATGGGCAAGTGCAGTCAAAGAGCAGATGCTTTTACATTTTGAGAAGCCGAGAGTGCATTTAGGGAAAAGAGGAAGACCAAAATCGAGTGTAAATTAAAGTAAATTAAATATTTAAAAAAAGCATTATTAGCGGTATACAGCCTCTACTATTGAACGTTCTTTTCAGCTAAAGCCTTTGTCTAGTAAGTATTTTCGCCTTATCGACAAATTCTTGTGAGTGTATTCCCAATATTCTGGCTCTCAGATAGACTGAGGATGTAAATCAAAGAAACGCTCGTTCCATTTCTGCTAAAGCTTTCAATCACTAGCCATATTAGGTTCGATCTGTCTGTTTAAGTTAAGAGATTGTAATTTAAGAGATTGTCACAAACTTCTTGCAAGTGACGGTGAAAAACAGGTTCTTTGAGAATCTCTTGCAGTTAAGGGTTTTAGAGTTTTTCTGTTCCGCCAAGGGTAAACTTTAAGAAATATTAAAATTATGATAGCAACACCTGACAAGTTCGCTTCTATTAGTGCTTACGGAACAGCTAGGTCTACGGTTGAGGGCGCACCTCTAAGTGACGAAGAACTCCACAAGATGCATGCATTCTGGCGTGCGGCTAACTATTTAGCTGTTGGGATGATTTATCTGCGTGACAACCCCTTGCTAAGAGAACCCCTCAAGCCCGAACAAATTAAGCTGCGATTGTTGGGTCACTGGGGTTCTAGTCCTGGCATCAGCTTTCTCTACACTCACTTAAATCGAGTCATTAAAAAGTTCGACCAGGACATGCTGTTCATGGTTGGTGCAGGACATGGAGCACCCGGTTTTCTTGGTCCTTGTTACCTTGAAGGAACCTACTCTCGGTTCTACTCCGAATGCAGGGAGAACGAAACTGGAATGAAGCATTTCTTCAAGCAATTCTCATTCCCAGGCGGCGTCGGAAGCCACTGCACGCCTGAAACTCCTGGCTCCATTCATGAGGGTGGCGAATTGGGCTATAGCCTCTCCCATGCTTACGGCGCAGCCTTTGATAATCCAAACTTAATTGTAGTGTCCATGCCTGGTGACGGAGAGTCAGAAACAGGTCCTCTTGCAACCTCTTGGCATTCCAACAAATTCATCAATCCAATTCGGGATGGTGCGGTTTTACCCGTATTGCATTTGAATGGCTACAAAATTAACAATCCTACAATTCTTTCTCGGATTAGCCATCGAGAACTCAAGGCATTGTTTGAAGGTTATGGTTACGAACCCTACTTTGTGGAAGGTTCCGATCCCGAATCCATGCACCAGGCAATGGCTGCAACACTGGATCTCTGCATCTCCAAAATTCACAGCATTCAGCAGGAAGCCCGTTCTAGTGGCGTTGCCACTCGTCCTATATGGCCGACGATCGTGCTGCGGACTCCCAAGGGTTGGACGGGTCCTGCGTTCGTGGATGGTCATAAAGTCGAAGGATTCTGGCGTTCCCATCAGGTTCCGATGGGTGGGATGCATAGCAATCCCGAGCACGTGCGTCAATTGGAAGAATGGATGCGGAGTTACAAACCAGAAGAGCTGTTTGATGCCAACGGCACATTGCTTCCCGAGATTAAAGCAATGGCACCCGTCGGTGACAAGCGACTCGGTTCCACGCCCCACGGAAACGGTGGTTTGCTTTTGCACGAGTTAAATATGCCTGATTTTCGTCAGTATGGAGTGCAGGTTGAGAAGCCAGGAACGATCGAAGTTGAGAATACCAAACCTCTGGGTGTGTTCCTGCGAGATGTCATGAAAAACAACATGACTAATTTCCGCGTATTCGGACCTGACGAAAACACTTCTAACAAATTGGGTGCGGTTTACGAAGTCAGCAAAAAATTCTGGATTGCAGACTACCTGCCAGAAGATGAAGACGGCGGCGAACTGTCTCCTGATGGTCGCGTGATGGAGATATTGAGCGAGCATACGCTGGAAGGCTGGTTAGAGGGTTATTTGCTATCCGGACGACATGGGTTCTTTTCCACCTACGAGTCTTTTGCCCATGTGATTGATTCCATGTTCAACCAGCACGCCAAGTGGTTGTCGATCTGCAATAACATCCACTGGCGAGAGGAGGTGGCATCCCTCAACCTGCTCATTACCTCGACGGTTTGGCGACAAGACCACAATGGTTTTACCCACCAGGATCCGGGCTTCATCGATGTGGTGCTGAATAAGAGTCCAGATGTAGTTCGCATTTACATGCCGCCGGATGTAAACACATTGCTGTCGGTGGCGGATCACTGCTTGCGCAGCAAAAATTACATCAATGTGATTGTCTGCGACAAGCAATTGCACTTGCAGTATCACAGCATGGATGATGCGATTAAGAACTGTACCAAAGGGATCGATATCTGGGAGTGGGCCAGCACCGATCGCGGAGTAGAGCCAGATGTCGTGCTCGTGACCGCAGGTGATATTCCCACGCAGGAATCGCTGGCAGCGTCGTATATGTTGCGGGAGAATTTCCCCGATTTGAAAATTCGTTTTATCAACGTAATCGATCTATTCAAGCTGCAGCCTGAATCAGAGCATCCACACGGCTTAAGCGATCGCGACTTTGACAGTCTCTTCACCCCCGACAAACCGGTCATCTTCAACTTCCACGGTTACCCCTGGCTGATTCATCGGCTCACCTACCGCCGCACCAACCACCAGAACATCCACGTGCGCGGCTACAAGGAAGCAGGTAATATCAATACCCCCTTAGACTTGGCAATCCAGAACCAGATCGATCGCTTTAGCATTGCGATCGATGTAATTGACCGAGTTCCCCAGCTGAAGGTTGCAGGTGCTCACGTGAAGGAAATGCTCAAAGACGAGCAAATTGCCTGCACTAACTATGCCTACGAACACGGCATCGATCGCCCCGATGTTGTGAATTGGAGGTGGCCTTACTAATCGATCGACACAACAGAGGGATTCAGAAATCCTATCTGAATACTCTCTGTCGCGATCGGCGATCCTGATGTCCGCGACGAGCGAACCGTATTAAGACTGAAGGAGAATATTATATGAACGTTTGCACGGTTTCAACCTATTCTTTTGCCGATCAGAAGCCCGGTACATCGGGGCTTCGTAAGTCTGTTCCTGTTTTTCAACAACCTCATTATCTAGAAAACTTTATCCAGTCGATCTTTAATAGCCTGCAAGACTACCAGGGACAAACCCTGATTTTGGGTGGTGATGGACGCTACTACAACCGAGAAGCCATTCAAACTATTTTGAAAATGGCATCGGCTAATGGTGCCGGAAGGATTATGGTTGGACAGCACGGCATTCTATCGACTCCTGCAACTTCAGTTGCGATCCGTAAGTATCAAACCTTTGGTGGCATCATCCTATCTGCCAGTCATAATCCGGCTGGGCCAACCGAGGACTTTGGCGTAAAGTATAACATCGGCAATGGGGGACCGGCTCCCGAAAAGGTGACGGAAGCTATCTACGCTCAAAGTCAAGCGATCGACAGTTACAAAATTTTGGACGCTTCCGATGTCGATGTTGACACCTTAGGAGAGTCCAAACTGGGCGACATGGTGGTGGAGGTGATTGACTCGGTGTCTGACTATGCCGAGTTGATGGAGTCTCTATTTGATTTCGATCGCATTCACCAATTTCTCGCCAGCGGACACTTTCAGATGTGCTTCGATGCCCTCCATGCCGTCACTGGTCCCTATGGACATCGAATTCTCGAACAAAGGCTAGGGGCAGCTTCTGGCACCGTTCAAAATGGCACTCCCTTGGAAGACTTTGGGGGCGGACATCCCGATCCAAACCTAGTCTATGCCCGCGATCTAGTTGAGATTATGTTCGGCGATAATGCCCCGGATTTTGGTGCTGCTTCTGATGGGGACGGCGATCGCAACATGATTTTGGGACGCCAGTTTTTTGTCAATCCCAGCGATAGTCTGGCAGTTTTAGCGGCTAATGCCAAACTCATTCGCGGATACCGAGAGGGGTTGGCAGGACTTGCCCGTTCCATGCCAACCAGCCAGGCAGCCGATCGAGTGGCAGCCAAACTGGGCGTTGACTGTTACGAAACTCCAACGGGCTGGAAGTTTTTCGGCAATCTGATGGATGCCGGACGAGTCACCCTTTGCGGCGAAGAAAGCTTTGGCACCGGCTCGAACCATATCCGCGAAAAGGACGGACTATGGGCGGTGCTGTTCTGGCTGAATATTCTGTCAGTTCGGCAGCAATCTGTGGAGCAGATTGTAAGAGATCACTGGCAGACCTATGGGCGCAACTACTATTCTCGCCACGACTACGAAGCGGTCAATAGTTCTCGCGCCGATACCCTGATGGAGAATTTGCTCAAAATTATGCCCACCTTGAAGGGACAATCCTTTGGGCGTTATGAAGTCGAATACAGCGACGACTTCAGCTACACCGATCCAATTGATGGCAGCGACAGCCAACATCAGGGCATTCGAATTGGCTTTACGGATGGATCTCGTATAGTCTTCCGCCTATCTGGAACGGGGACTCGCGGAGAAACCTTGCGCGTTTACATGGAAAGTTACGAACCAGATCCTGCCCACCAAAACCTAGATCCCCAGATCGCGCTGAAAGAGCTGATTGCGCTTGCGGATGAAGTGGCTCGCATCCACGAACTGACGGGCATGGCAGAACCAACGGTCATTACCTGATGGATAGGGCGCTATAACGAGCGCCCTAAAGTTTTTGAGCCAAAGCTTATGTCGAAATAACTTTAATGGAATTTAGTGAAATAATTATGGAAACTAGCGTTGAAAGCATTCATGCCAGAGAGATTCTTGATTCTCGCGGCAATCCAACTGTTGAAGTAGATGTAACATTACAGGATGGTAGCAAAGGACGTGCTGCGGTTCCTTCTGGTGCATCAACAGGAAGTCGAGAAGCTTTGGAGTTGCGGGATAACGATCCCAAACGCTACGGCGGCAAAGGCGCATTGAAAGCGGTTGCAAACGTCAATGGGTCGATCGCTGCCGCGCTAACTGGAATGGATGCCACCGATCAGGTCGCTATCGATACCAAAATGCTAGAACTCGATGGCACTGAATATAAATCAAACCTAGGTGCTAATGCCATTTTAGGTGTCTCGATGGCGATCGCCCGGGCCGCTGCCACATCTCAGGGTTTACCCCTCTACCGCTATCTAGATAAGGAAGAGCCCAACCTGCTGCCTGTTCCCTGTTTCAATATTCTCAACGGTGGCGTTCATGCCGACAACAGCGTGGACTTTCAGGAATTCATGATTGCTCCGGTGGGTGCCTCAACCTTTTCAGACGCACTCCAGATGGGAGCAGAGGTCTACCATGCGCTTAAGTCGATTCTAAAAAAGCAGGGTTACAGCACTGGTGTCGGTGATGAGGGGGGATTTGCTCCCGATCTCAAAGCTAACATAGAGGCGATCGAGCTAATTCTTCAGGGAATTGAAACGGCTGGACTAAAGCCGGGTGATGAAATGGCGATCGCCCTCGACCCCGCTACGACCGAACTCCATCAGGAGGATGGTACCTACCTGTTCTTCAAATCCGATCGGAGTCGTAAAACTTCAGAGGAGATGATCGCCCTCTGGGAAAGTTGGGTCAGCCAGTTTCCGATTATTTCCATTGAAGATGGTTTGGGCGAAAGCGATTGGGACGGTTGGAAGTTGCTGACCCAAAGACTGGGCGATCGCATCCAGTTGGTTGGCGATGATGCCTTTGTTACAAATCCCAAGATCGTCAGACAGGCGATCGCCGATGGGGTGGGCAACTCTTCTCTGATCAAAGTCAACCAGATTGGTTCTGTCACCGAAACCCTCAAAGCTATTAACGATTCCAAAGCGGGCAACTATACCTGTATGGTCAGCCATCGCTCTGGCGAAACCCCTGACGATTTTATTGCCGATCTGGTGGTGGCAACGGGAGTGGGTCAAATTAAATCCGGCGCGCCATGCCGGGGCGAGCGTCTGGCAAAATACAACCAGTTGCTTCGCATTGAAGAGGAACTGGGAGTTAAGGCGCAATATGCGGGCATTTCGACCTTTAAGGCAAAGCAACCCATTGCCTGAGACTGCTTACTGCAAACCCAGAAAAGTCAAAAGGTAACGCGTGTATATCCTCACAGATGTGATTGAGAGATTGGATTTATGAATGTTGACAAATTGAAATTTGAAGTATCGGATGAAGTAAAGGCGCTGATCCCCGAACAGAAATTGTTATTGCTCGTCGAGGCATTTACTCAAATTGACTCGAACCAGGATGGGAAAATAGCAGTCGGTGAATTCCTCGATTTCTCCTTAGCAGAAAAGAAAACTCATTTGCTCAAGCAGTTTGCAACTCTGGATATCGATAAGGATGGGTTCATCGAGTTTGAAGAGTTTGTTGTTGCCACTGAACCAACCTTCCAAATTCTAAAAAGATTCCGCGAACTAGACCTCGATCGGAATGGACTTCTTTCGCTTGAGGAAGCTCTTGAAATTGCCGATCGACTGGTCTTACCCCTCAATATCGAGCAAATAAAAACCATTATGAAACAAGTCGATCGCGATGGTGACGGACAAATCACTTATTACGAATATCTAGGGGCGATCGCCCACATCGGGTTCCAGTGATTTGAGGTTGGTTGGTTTCGATTTCCCCCTTTGCCCAATTGCTGCGACTTAACGAGGTTTGTATGAATACCAAGAAACTCTGGCAACGCTACGAAAAATGGCTCTACTACCACGAAGGCTTGGACTTGTATCTGGACGTAAGCCGGATGCGGTTTGACGACGCACTGGTTAAGACCCTAAAGTCTAAGTTTGAAAAGGCGTTTAAACACATGGAAGCACTGGAGGGAGGGGCGATCGCCAACCCAGACGAAAACCGCATGGTCGGTCACTACTGGCTGCGCGATCCCGATCGCGCGCCCTCCCAGTTAAAGAAGGAAATCGTAGATACGTTGAATGAGATCGAAGCCTTTGTCCAGAAGGTTCACGACGGCACGATACATCCACCGGAAGCACCCAAATTTACCGACATTCTCTCGGTTGGGATTGGCGGATCTGCATTAGGACCGGAGTTTGTTTCGGAGGCACTGGCTCCAGATTTTCCGCCGATGGCGATTTACTTTATCGATAACACCGATCCGGCAGGCATCGATCGCGTTCTCAACCGTCTGAAAGATCGGCTCAAAAGTACCTTGATTGTCATTACTAGCAAATCTGGCGGCACTCCCGAAACTCGGAATGGGATGCTAGAGGTGAAGCACGTCTACGAGCAGCAGGGCTTACATTTCCCGTCTCATGCGGTTGCCATCACCGTTCCTGGCAGCAAAATGGACGAACTGGAACGGATTGAGGGCTGGTTAGCCGAGTTTCCCATGTTCGATTGGGTGGGAGGACGCACCTCCGAAATGTCGGCTGTGGGACTGTTATCGGCATCTCTGCTAGGCATTGACATCCGATCGCTGCTAGCAGGTGCCAAGGAAATGGATGCGGCAACTCGCGTGCCCGACATCAAGGGCAATCCTGCCGCTCTATTAGCCCTTGCCTGGTACGCTGCTGGAAATGGCAAAGGCGAGAAAGACATGGTGATGCTGCCTTACAAAGACAGTCTGTTGCTGTTTTCCCGTTACCTACAACAGTTGGTGATGGAGTCGCTGGGTAAAGAGAAAGACCTGGACGGTAAGACGGTTCATCAGGGGATTGCGGTTTACGGGAATAAAGGCTCCACCGACCAGCATGCTTACGTGCAACAGCTTCGAGAAGGGATTCCCAACTTCTTTGCTACGTTTATTGAGGTGCTGGAGGACCGTCAAGGAGAATCGATCGAAGTTGAACCAGAAGCCACGTCAGGAGATTTTCTCTCTGGCTTATTAATGGGAACGCAACAGGCACTGTATGAAAATCATCGGGACTCGATTACTATCACCATTCCCCAGGTCAATCCTCGTAACGTGGGAGCTTTGATCGCCCTCTACGAACGGGCGGTGGGGCTATATGCGTCTCTGGTTAACATCAATGCTTACCACCAGCCAGGAGTGGAGGCTGGGAAAAAAGCCGCTGCATCGGTATTGGATTTACAGCGTCGGGTTCTGGCAACGCTGAAAAATGAGGATCGACCTCTAGAATTGACAGTGCTAGCAGAAAAGGCGGGAGCTGCGGACAACATTGAAACCGTTTACAAAATCGTGCGCCATCTGGCAGCGAATCATCGCGGCATTACCTTGCAGGGCGATCGCACTAAACCATCCAGTCTATCGGTTTCTGCTCAGTAACAGAACGCTTATCTGGAGTTTGCCTTATGAAAGTTGCTTTTTTCAGTACCAAAACCTACGATCGCCAGTCTTTTGAGGCAGCGAACGCCAACTACCATCACGAATTGACCTTTTTTGACGTTCAACTCAACCCCAAAACAGCCGTGTTAGCAGCGGATTTCCTAGCCGTTTGTATGTTCGTCAACGACATTGCAGATGCGGCAACGCTTGATATTCTCGCTTCTCATGGGACTCGCCTCTTGGCACTGCGGTCTGCCGGTTTTAACACCGTTGATTTGCAACGATCTGCCGAACTAGGCATCAAGGTTGTGCGGGTGCCTGCCTATTCCCCTTATGCCGTTGCGGAACACGCCGTTACCCTGGTACTGGCACTCAACCGTAAAATCTACCGAGCCTACAACCGCGTTCGAGACGATAACTTTTCCCTAGAAGGCTTAATAGGATTCGATGTATATGGCTGTACCGTTGGGGTCGTTGGCACGGGCAAGATCGGCATGGTGTTTGCCAAAATTATGCAGGGATTTGGTTGCTCGTTGCTGGGTTACGATGCTTACCCTAACGATCGATTTGAAGCTGTCGGCAATGCTAGTTACGTGTCGCTACCCGAACTCTTAGCGAATTCCGATATCATCTCGCTTCATTGTCCGCTGTTTCCCGAAACTCGCCATTTAATTAACGCAAACACCATTGATCAAATGAAACCCGGCGTCATGCTAATCAACACCAGCCGTGGTGGTTTGATTGACACGACCGCCGTAATTGCAGGCATCAAGTCAGGCAAGATTGGCTATCTGGGCATTGATGTATACGAACAGGAAGACGAACTTTTCTTTCAAGATCTGTCTGATTCAATCATTCAGGACGATACCTTTCAGCTCCTGCAATCGTTTTCCAATGTTGTAATCACAGCGCATCAAGCCTTCTTAACCCGCAATGCCCTAGAAGGAATTGCCACTACAACTCTGTCCAACATCACTGATTTCGAACGAGGGCAATCTTTGAAGAATGAAGTAGCTTTTCAGCCTCCCCCCCTTGTAAAAGCTACCGTTTAAATGCGATGGAAACATAGGGCACAAGCTCTGCAAATAAACATTATCCTCTCGTCCAAATAATATTCCATGAAAACGTTTTTTCTCGATCGACTTAAATTTATCAACCGATTTTTGACAGGAGCAAACATAGATATGGTCAGCATCGTTCCTAACAATATTCAGATCGAAGACGATCGTACAGGGATTAATGTCGAAACCCTGAAGCGGGCATTTCTGGACAACTTGCTATACATTCAGGCCAAGTTTCCCAAGATCGCGACCAAGAACGACTACTACATGGCATTGGCATACACGGTGCGCGATCGCCTGCTCAATCGCTGGCTGCATACTACGCAGACTTACTTGGAAAAAGCCCCCCGAATGGTTGCATACCTGTCTGCCGAGTTTTTAATGGGTCCTCACTTGGGCAATAACTTAATCAATCTTGGGCTTTACAACCCGGTCAAGCAGGCAATGGAGGAATTGGGGCTGAACCTCACGGATCTGTTGGAGCAGGAAGAAGAACCCGGATTGGGCAATGGCGGTTTAGGCCGCTTAGCCGCCTGCTACATCGACTCCCTAGCAACGCTGGAAATTCCGGCGATCGGCTATGGCATTCGCTACGAATACGGCATCTTCGACCAAGAAATCAAAGATGGTTGGCAGGTCGAAATCACGGACAAGTGGTTGCGTTATGGAAATCCTTGGGAGATTGCGCGTCCGGAGGCAGAATTAGAGGTAAAGTTTGGCGGTCACACCGAGTCTTACACTGATGAGCGCAATCGCTACCGCACTCGGTGGGTGCCTTACAAAGTGGTCAAAGGTGTTCCCTACGATACCCCAATTTTGGGTTTCCAAACCAATACCGCCAATACCCTGCGGTTGTGGAAAGCAGAGGCGCCAGAGTCTTTTGATTTTGGAGCCTTTAATAAAGGCGATTACTTCGGGGCTGTTCACGAGAAGAGCGACTGCGAAAATATTACGAAAGTTCTTTACCCCAATGACGAATCCTCCCAAGGGAAGCAACTGAGATTGGAGCAGCAGTACTTCTTCGTCTCCTGCTCCCTGCAAGACATGATTCGCCTGATGAAGATACAGAATCTCGCTCTGGATCGGTTCCACGAGCACTACGCGATTCAGTTAAACGACACCCATCCCACCATTGCCGTGGCTGAACTGATGCGGCTGTTGTTGGATGACTATGGGTTTGAGTGGGATCGTGCTTGGGACATCACCACCAGAACCTTTGCCTACACCAACCATACCTTGTTACCCGAAGCATTGGAACGCTGGCCTCTAGGCATGTTTGGCAGTCTGTTACCCCGTCATCTGGAAATTATTTATGAAGTCAATGGGCATTTTCTCGATGCCGTCCGCCTCAAATTCCCTGACGATGGAGATCGCATCCGTCGCATGTCGATCGTTGATGAAAGCGGTGAGCGGTACGTTCGCATGGCGCATCTTGCCTGTGTGGGTAGTTACGCCATTAACGGGGTTGCCGAACTCCACAGTGATTTGCTGAAGAAGACTACACTGCATGACTTCTACGAGATCTATCCTGAGAAGTTCACCAACGTAACCAACGGAGTTACCCCTCGCCGTTTCATGGTCTTGAGCAACCCCCGACTGGCAAACCTGATAACAAACAAAATTGGAGATAGCTGGATCAAAAATCTGGACGAACTGCGGCAACTGGAGAACTTCATCCATGATGCGAAATTCCGCAACGAGTTCCGTCAGATGAAACAAGCTGTTAAGCAAGATCTGGCAGATTATATTCGGGAAAACTACCGCATTGACATCGATCCCAACTCGCTATTCGATATTCAGGCGAAACGCATTCACGAATACAAACGACAGCATCTGAATGCCCTCTACATCATCACGCAGTATAACCGGATCAAGGCAAATCCCGACCTCGATGTTACGCCGCGCACCTTCCTATTTGGCGGCAAAGCAGCTCCCGGTTACTATATGGCAAAGTTGATTATCAAGCTGATCAATTCGATCGCCGATGTAGTCAATATCGATCCAGATGTGCGCGGTCGTCTCAAAGTGATATTTTTGGAAGATTACAACGTTAGGTTTGCCCAGCGCGTTTACCCCGCTGCCGATCTCTCCGAACAAATTTCTACTGCTGGCAAGGAAGCCTCTGGAACGGGCAACATGAAGTTTTCCATGAACGGTGCGCTGACAATCGGCACGTTGGATGGTGCCAATATCGAAATTCGGGATGCGGTCGGTGCCGATAATTTCTTCCTTTTTGGGTTGACCGCTGAGGAAGTTCTTGCCAAGAAAGCGTCTGGATACAATCCCTGGGATTACTACAACGCTAACCCAGAACTGAAACTAGCGATCGATCGCATCTCTTCCGGCTTCTTCTCCCACGGCGACCCGAATTTATTCAAGCCTTTGTTAGACTCTCTACTTTATCGCGACGAGTACCTGCTGCTGGCAGACTATCAATCCTACGTCGAATGCCAGGATCGGGTGAGTCTGGCATACCGCGATCGAGAAAGCTGGACTCGCATGTCGATCTTGAATGTGGCGCGGATGGGTAAATTTTCCAGCGATCGCTCGATTCGAGATTATCTTCAGAAAATCTGGAAAGCTTTACCCGTGCAGGTAGAAGTACCAGAGTACAGTCAAGCAAATGGCGACGTGAAGCTCACTTTCTAACAAGGTTATAGTGGGGCGGGCATCTTGTCTGCCCAGTTCTGGTATTCATTTGGAAATTCATTATGACACTCAAAATTGGCATTAATGGCTTTGGTCGCATCGGGCGGTTAGTGGCTCGGATTGCCATGGATCACCCCGATGTGGAGCTGGTCGGCGTGAATGACCTTGTTCCCGCTGATAACCTCGCCTATTTGTTCAAATACGACTCTACGCACGGTACTTACAAAGGCACGGTAGAGGCTGGAGATGATGGAATTGAAATCAATGGGCATTTTGTTCCCTGTCTGGCGCTCAGAAATCCAGCAGAATTGCCTTGGAGCAGACTGGGAGCCGATTATGTTGTCGAATCCACTGGACTGTTTACTACCTATGAGGGAGCTGAAAACCACCTAAAAGCTGGAGCAAAGCGAGTTGTAATCTCGGCTCCGACTAAAGATCCTGACAAGGTGCGGACGTTTGTGGTGGGGGTAAATCACCAAGAATTCGATCCTACAACGGATAAGATCGTCTCCAATGCGAGCTGCACCACTAACTGTCTGGCTCCCGTTGCCAAAGTTCTGAATGACACCTTTGGCATTGCGGAAGGTTTGATGACCACCGTCCACTCCATGACTGCCACACAGCCAACTGTGGACGGTCCCAGTAAAAAAGACTGGCGGGGCGGACGAGGCGCTTCCCAGAACATCATACCTTCTTCTACGGGAGCTGCCAAAGCGGTCGCCCTAGTATTACCCGACCTGAAAGGTAAACTCACCGGTATGGCGTTTCGGGTTGGCACTCCCGATGTCTCGGTGGTCGATCTGACCATTAAAACAGTAAAACCAACCACCTATGACGACATTTGTGGGGCGATGAAAGCAGCGGCAGAAGGCGAACTGAAAGGCATCCTGGGCTACACCGAGGATGAAGTCGTTTCCACGGACTTTCGCACCGACTCTCGCTCTAGTATCTTTGATGCTCGAGCAGGGATTGGTTTAAATTCCAACTTTTTTAAAGTGGTGTCTTGGTACGACAACGAGTGGGGCTACTCCTTCCGAGTTGTAGACCTAATGTTATTTATGGCTAGAAAGGAAGGATTGATATGAAACCATTAATTCATCGTACGAAGATTGTTGCCACAATTGGTCCTGCAAGCGACTCTCCAGAAATGCTTCGTAAGATGCTGTTGGCAGGAATGAACGTTGCTCGCCTCAATTTCTCTCACGGTAACTATGAGGATCATGCAAAACGGATCGAGCGATTGCGGTCTGCCTCAGAGGAATTGGACTTACCGCTGATGTTACTGCAAGATTTACAGGGACCTAAGATCCGAGTGGGCGATCTGCCCCCTGAAGGGATGATGCTGAATGAAGGGGAATCTCTGACGCTTGTCCCGATCGCCGACTATACGGGGCAACCCAACACTGTCGGCATCGACTATGCTTACGTAGCAGAAGAAGCCGAATCGGGAACGCAAGTTCTTCTAGATGATGGTTTGCTGGAACTGCGCGTTGAGAACGTCGATGGCAATGAGGTTCGGTGCAAAGTCGTCGAAGGTGGCTTGCTCAAAAGCCACAAAGGGGTCAACTTTCCGACGCTAAATCTGCGCCTGCCCTCCATGACCGAGAAAGACAAGCGCGACCTGGATTTTGGTATCGAGCAAGGGGTAGACATCATCTCCCTCAGCTTTGTCCGCAGACCGGAAGACATTCAAACTCTGAAAGCCTTGCTGAAGGAGAAAGGAGCCGACATTCCCGTGCTGGCAAAGTTGGAGAAACCTCAGGCGATCGCCAACCTAGAAGCGATCGTCGATGAGTGCGACGCAATCATGGTGGCGCGAGGCGATCTGGGCGTAGAAATGAGTCCCGAAAAGGTGCCTTTGATTCAAAAGCAGATCATCAAACTGTGCAATCAAAAAGGCATTCCTGTGATAACCGCCACCCAAATGCTGGACAGCATGATCCACAATCCCCGTCCTACCCGTGCGGAAGCTAGCGATGTTGCCAACGCAATTATGGACGGTACAGATGCAGTCATGCTGTCTGGTGAATCTGCTGTGGGAGATTACCCATTGGAATCGGTCAAAATGCTGGCACGCATTGCTACCGAAGTGGAGCCATCCATTCAGTTTGTCAACTATCCGCCCAACCACACTGACGATGCGGATGCAATCAGTGAAGCACTCAACGCAATCGATGACGCGCTGGATCTCCAGTGCATTGTCGCCTTTACCGAAACGGGTTACACCGCCAAACTCGCATCGGGAGAGCGTCCGAAGGCTGCGATTGTAGCCTATACCCCCGATCCGAAAGTCTATCGCCGTCTCAACTTAAATTGGGGAGTCAGGCCAGTTCTATTGCAAGAGGTCGAAGAAGATTTGCTGGACGTGTTGGCTCGAGTTGAGGCAGATTTAATACGACGAAACTTTGCCACAAATGGTGACAAAGTATTGGTCATGGGCGGTATTCCATTTGGCAAGGCAGGAAGTACGAACTTCCTCAAAATTCACACGATCGCAACCAAGGGGTAATAAACAAAATGGCTAAATTGATTTTGACCCGCCACGGACAGAGCCTCTGGAACGCGGAGAATAAATTTACTGGCTGGGTCGATGTTCCGTTGAGCGAACAGGGGCGGGCAGAAGCGACGATCGCCTCCTGCAAACTCAGAGATTATCGAGTCCGAGTATGCTTCACCAGCATGCTGTTCCGCGCAATTGAAACTGCAATCATTATTTTGACCGAAGTGGATGATATTTGCGACGGTAGAATTCCCATCATCAAACACGAGGCAGGCGATGCAGACTGGCATGGTTGGGACAAATATAACGGCGATCCCGAGCAGGAGCTTCCAGTATATCCCACAGCTATTCTGGACGAACGCTACTATGGCGAACTGCAAGGGCTAAACAAGGTGGAAACAGCCGCGAAATTTGGTAAGGAACAGGTGCAACTCTGGCGGCGGTCGTATGATGTGGCTCCACCGGGTGGTGAAAGCCTGGAAGACACTGTAAAGCGAACAGTTCCATTCTTTCGCGATCGTATCATGAAACACTTGATGGCAGGGGATAATGTGCTGATCGCCGCGCATGGAAACTCACTCCGTTCCATTATTAAGCAATTGGAAAATCTGTCTGAAGAGGAGATTGTCAACGTTGAGTTAGGAACGGCGATTCCTATCTTGTATGACGTTGATTCCAACGGTCAGATTACAGACAAAGTTATCCTGAATTGAGACGACCAGGTGCGTAAAAAGATTCACTCAAGAAGGTTATGTAAAATATGGCGACGAGCATTGAAGAATTTCCTACTAGAACCTTGTCTAAAGCGGATCTACTTCCCAGAGGACGAGTATTTCCTAGTCCTGTTAATTGGCGCGACCAGATTTTGTATCAGCTTCTACCCGATCGCTTCAGCGATGGTCGAGAGTCTCAACGCCCGATGTTCGATCGCAACAATCCCGAACAGTTTAGAGCGAGTCAGAAAGCAGACTGGATGGCAGCAGGCAACAAATTCAATGGCGGGACGCTAAAAGGCATTGCCAGTAAACTGGACTATTTGCAGAATTTAGGAGTCACAACCATTTGGGTGAATCCGCCCTGGAAACAGCGCATCGATCTACAGACCTATCATGGGTACGGCATCCAGAATTTTCTAGAAATTGATCCACGCTTTGGCACTCGGCAGAATTTAAGGGATCTGGTGGATGCGGCTCACGATCGCGGCATGTACGTCATTCTAGATGTCATTTACAATCACAGTGGTAGCAATTGGTTTTACCGGGATGAGGTGGATGGTGGCCCCAAGGAAAAAATGCCTTACCGCTTCTCACCCCCCTACCTAATTCATGGCTGGCGTTCTGCCAAGGGAACAAGTATTCCAGAACCTGTGTCGATCGAGGATGGCGTTTTTCCAGAGGAATTTCAGAATCCGGACTGGTACAATCGCGCCGGAATGATTACCCATTGGGAAGCTTCGGGATGGGAAGACCCTATGAATCCATTAGTTGAGTTCCGTCGGGGCGACTTTTTTGAACTGCGAGATTTTAACCTAGAGCGCGAGGATGTCATTGCGGCTCTAGCACAGGTTTACCAGTATTGGATTGCTTTAAGCGATTGTGACGGGTTCCGTGTGGATGCGGTCAAACATGTCTCTCCCTCAGCTTCGCGCAAGTTTTGCGATGCAATTCACGGTTATGCCCAATCGATCGGTAAAGATAATTTCCTGCTAGTCGGCGAGCTAACCGATGACAGCATGGTGCGCGGCTATTTGGATATTTTTGGGCGCAAGCTAGATGCCGTGTTGGATATCGTTGTTGCACCCAACCGCTTGCCTGCCGTTGTCAAAGGATTGGCGCATCCCAACGATTTCTTCTGTCTATATGATGACAAAACCTTAGCTGGAAGTCAGCGGCAGTTGGGCATATACCATGTTTCAGTATTGGATGACCACGATATGTCATCCCGGCCTCGCAAGGAGCGTTTTGCCGCGCACAGCGACCTGATGCCCCATCGATACGAACAGGTGGCTCATGCCGTGGGGATGATGTTGACGATGCCAGGAATTCCTTCGATCTATTACGGCACCGAACAGGCGTTTGACGGATCCCAGGACTACCACGACTACCGCCTAGAACCACAACATGCGTATATCGATCGCTACATTCGGGAATGTATGTTTGGTGGCAAGTTTGGGGCATTTAACACGGAAGGCTGTCACTTCTTCAACCCCGATCACCCGACTTATTTACGCATTGCCGCGATCGCGCGCATCCGCAACCGCCAGGACAGCATTGGCAAAACCCTCCGTCGGGGACATCACTACCTACGAGAAACTTCGTTTTGCGATCGTCCTTTTGCCATTCCTCCGGCAGGCGAAGCGATCGCTTGGGCACAGGTTCTCTACACCACCGAAGTATGCATGGCACTCAATACCCATGGGCTAGAACAGCGGGGTGCGTTTGTCACGGTAGACCGTTCGTTACACCCTCCTGGCTCAACCATGACGATGTTGTATCGAAGCGATTGGAGCGATGACCAACTTCGTCATCCGCCTCAAGCTGAAACGTTGCCTGTCCGGGAATACCAGGGGCGGGCAGCGGTGAGGATTGAATTACCCCCCTCTGGGATGGCGATCCTGTCCTAGCTGAAATGCCAATATACAATCAAGTATTCTTCACCCTATAACCCTAGCCAAAACCATCGAACGCTTTACAAGGAGTCCATTATGACAAAAAATTTACTAGAGCAACTTAGAGAAATGACCGTCGTCGTCGCGGATACAGGAGATATTCAAGCGATTGAAAAATTTACTCCCCGCGATGCAACGACGAATCCATCCCTGATTACAGCCGCCGCGCAAATGCCAGATTATCAAGAGATTGTGGATGAAACGCTGCTTGAGGCAAAGAAAGATGCTGGATCGGGCGCAACAGAAGCGCAAATTGTTTCCCTGGCCTTCGATCGCCTCGCCGTTTCCTTCGGTAAAAAGATTCTGGCAATTGTGCCGAAGCGCGTTTCTACCGAAGTCGATGCGCGACTGTCCTACGATACCGAAGCCTCCATTGCCAAAGGTCGCTATCTCATTTCTGAATACGAGAAAGTCGGAATTTCTCGCGATCGCATTTTGATCAAAATTGCCTCCACCTGGGAAGGGATTAAAGCAGCAGAAATCTTGGAAAAAGAAGGAATACACTGCAATCTGACACTACTGTTTGGCTTGCATCAAGCGATCGCCTGTGCCGAAGTGGGTGCAACGCTGATTTCTCCCTTTGTCGGGCGCATTCTGGATTGGTACAAAAAGGACAGCGGACGCGATTACACTCCCTCCGAAGATCCAGGCGTGTTGTCCGTGACTCAAATCTATAACTACTACAAAAAATTCGGCTACAAAACCGAAGTCATGGGGGCCAGTTTTCGTAACATTGGCGAGATCGTCGAACTGGCAGGCTGCGATCTGTTGACCATTTCTCCCAACTTGCTGACACAGCTTCAGGAGACTGTTGAAGAACTGCCTCGCAAACTCGATCCAGCGAAAGCAGCTACGATGGAGATTGAAAAACTAACCCTCGACAAAGCCACTTTTGACCAGATGCACGCTGCCGATCGCATGGCATCCGAAAAACTTAACGAAGGTATTAAAGGCTTCAGTAAAGCGCTGGAAATGCTCGAAAGCCTGCTAGCAAGCCGTTTGGCAAGACTAGAGAGTGGTGCTAAGGTCGGCACTGCCGCTGCTGAGATTTTCCAGAGCTACGACTTGGATGGCGACGGTTTTATCACCCGCGAGGAGTGGATGGGAACCGATGCTGTATTTGATGCGCTCGACCGCGATCGCGACGGCAAGATTACCCCGGTCGAAATGGGGACTGGGCTGGGAGCAATTCTGCAAATGGCAACGGTTTAACAACTCAATATATGAAAATACTGGTACTGAATGCGGGCTCTAGTAGCCAAAAGAGTTGTCTATACGAGATAACTGGCGATCGTCTTCCCGATCGACCACCAGAGCCACTTTGGGAAGCCACTGTAGATTGGACGCACAAACAGGGCTTTGCAGAAATCAAAGTCAAAACTGTGGCAGGGAAGGTGTTGGCCGATATTTTCCAGAGCTACGACTTAGACGGCGATGGCTTTGTTTCCCGTGAGGAATGGATGGGTACGGATGCCATATTTGATGCGATCGACATCGATCGCGATGGCAAAATCTCTCCCACAGAAATGGGGGCAGGCTTGGGAGCGATTCTTCAGATGGCAAAGGAAGAAATTCCAACGCAATCTCGCCCCAAAGTCATCACTCATTTGTTAGAGACACTCTGGCAAGGCAAAGCTGCTGTCATTGGCCATCCATCGGAAATTAACGCAGTCGGGCACCGGGTTGTGCATGGCGGACAGGAGTATAGCGAAACGATGAGAGTGACTGATGAGGTGAAGTCGGCGATCGCCCGTCTCTCTGCCTTAGCTCCAGTTCACAACCCCGCCAACTTGGAAGGTATTGAGGCAGTTGAAAGTATTTTGGGAACTGAAGTGCCGCAGTTTGCTGTTTTTGACACCGCCTTTCACAGCCATCTGCCGGATGCTGCCGCGATCTATCCCAGCCCCTATTCGTGGGTGGAGTTGGGTATTCGTCGCTATGGCTTTCACGGTATCAGCCACCAATATTGCGCTCACCGTACCGCTAAGTTGCTGAACCGGGACTTGCAAGACCTGCGACTGATTATCTGTCATCTAGGAAATGGTTGCTCTCTCTCGGCTGTTCGCAACGGACATAGCGTTGATACCACAATGGGATTCACTCCCCTAGATGGGCTAATGATGGGTTCGCGCTCTGGATCTGTAGATCCGGGTATTTTGATTCACCTGCTACGGCAGGAAGGTTACACTGCCGATCGATTGGATCGGGAACTTAACAAAGAATCTGGCTTGAAAGGCATATCAGGGGTATCGGCAGATTTGCGGCAAATTGTGGCAGCGATCGAAGCAGGCAACCCGCGCGCACAGCTAGCCTTGAATATCTATATCCATCGACTGCGTTCCTGCATCGGTTCCATGCTTGCTAGCTTAGGAGGATTGGATGCTTTAGTATTTACTGCCGGTGTTGGGGAAAATTCTGCGATCGTCCGTTCCCTGGCTTGTCAAGCGTTTGAGTTTCTAGGGCTAAAGCTCGACGAGCAGCAAAATGGAAGCCATCCCGTAGATCGAGACGTCGCCACAGCAGACTCAAAGGTGCCAGTTCTGGTGATTCATACGCAAGAGAATTGGGAGATCGCTAGGGATTGTTACCGTTTATTTCACGGGAGTGGACAAAATAGCCCAAATGAACTTGTATTAGAGGTACCCCTCGTTGATTCAGATTTAAGGAGTAGAACATGTTAACAGAACTGCAAAAGCGTAAGTTAATGAAGCTGTTTTGCATGTACGATGCCTGTAACTTGGGTGTCCTAAAAATAAATGACTTTGAGCGGTTAGCTCAACAATTAGCGGAATTGCGAGGCTGGAAAAATGGCACAGCAGCCTATGAAAGAATTACCAGTCAGTATCTATTTCGTTGGAACCGAATGCGGGCAGAGATTAAGGAAACATTGAATATCCGAAATGACGGTCGAGTAAATTTGGATGAATGGTTGAATTATTACGATATTGCTCTAAACGATCCAAGCTACGAGGAAGAATTGCTTTCTTTGGCAGAAACAGTGTTTAACGTCGTAGATGTTGATGAGAGCGGTCATTTAGATAAAGCTGAATGGACAGCACTATTCCGAGCCTTTAATATTCCAGTCATCTACGTTGAAGAAACTTTTGCCCGCATCGATCTAGATGGAGATGGAGTGTTGAATAAAGAAGAAGTTTTATCTATGATTCGAGAGTTTTACTATAGCGACGATCCAAATGCAACTGGAAACTATATGTTTGGCCCCATTTAATATACTTCATCGGACATAAAGAAAAGAAAAGACACAAGCATATTTCTCTATTGTTACTCTAACTGCGTGTTTGAGAAGTTTTTACCCCTCTAACTCCCCCTTGCGATGGGGGATTAGGGGGGGGAGTAGAAATTTATACGAGATACTTACTATACTTCTCAAACACTCTCTAAGGCTAAAGACCGACGAGAAGCAAAATGAAAGCTATCCCGCAGATCTAGACATCTCCACAATAGACTCAATGGTGCGAGTTCTAGTAGTTTATAAGAAAGAGGATTGGGCGATCGCTCAATCCTGCTACCATTTTATCTCCACCCATTGAAGTAAACACTTCTACTAAATTTCGGTTAACAATCTGAACTCTTACTTCAAGCTCCGTTCCATTAGAATGTTTTGAGCGTTGTATTCACGCTCATCTTGTCCAGGGCTGCGCTTGATGTAGGAACCATCCGATTGAAGATCCCATGCCTGGCGGTTATCCTGCAACATGATGTCAAGGACTTCCTTCAACTCATTGGCGCAAACAGGATCTTCGACGGGTGTAATCGCTTCTACCCGACGATCGAGGTTACGCTCCATCCAGTCCGCACTACCGATGAATACTTCTTCCCGTCCATTGTTACGGAAATGAAAAATGCGGGAATGTTCCAGGTAACGCCCCACAATGCTGACGACGCGAATGCGATCGCTAACCCCTGGAATTCCAGGAAGCAGGCAACACATTCCTCGAACGATCAAATCTATTTCAACACCTGCCTGTGATGCTTCATAAAGATTTTTGATAATTCCTGGGTCGGTTAGGGCATTCATTTTGGCAATGATGCGTCCGGGTTTGCCGTCTTTACAATGTTCGATTTCGCGACGGATCATGGACACCATGCGATCGCGCATGGTAACTGGAGCCACCAGCAGCTTGCGGAAGGATTTTTGTTTGGAGAAGCCTGTCAGGTAATTTAATAAATCCGCCAAGTCAGCTCCTAGTTCTTCCCGACAACTGAGCAATCCCAAGTCAGTATAAATTTTGGCAGTTTTGGCGTTGTAATTGCCCGTGCCAATATGAACGTAGCTGCGAATGTCATCTCCCTCCTGCCTTACGACTAACAACACTTTTGTGTGTGTCTTTAGCCCCATTACACCGTAGACAACATGTACCCCTGCTTCTTCTAATGCTCGCGCCCAGTTAATATTACTTGCTTCATCAAATCGGGCTTTGATTTCCACAAGGGCAACAACCTGCTTGCCATTTTGGGCAGCGGTAATTAGCGCCTTGATGATGGGAGAGTCGCTAGAAGTCCGGTAGAGCGTCATTTTAATGGCTTGCACGTCTGAATCTTTTGCGGCATGGGTAATGAAACGTTCGACTGATGCGGTGAACGACTCATAAGGATGATGCACGAGTAGATCGCCCTGGCGTATCGCATAGAAAATGTCTTCTCCTGTATCCTCTCCGATCGCCAGTTTATTGCTTAGTTGCTGCAATCGTTTGGGTGTAACCGGAGTCCATGGTTTGTCTTTTAAATGGGGTAGGGGCAATGACATGAATGACATCAAATCTCGCATTCCCAGCCAACCTTGTGTCATGTAGAGGTCGTTGGGGTCTACGTCCATCCCCTTAATCAAGGTTTGCTTGACAAACTCTGACATGGTTGGACTAAATTGAAATCGTACAACCGAGCCACCAAAGCGGCGTTTATTGAGTTCTTGCTCGATCGCCTGAGCCAAATCCTCCGCATCTTCTTCTTGCACCGCCAAATCCGCGTCGCGAGTGACCCGAAAAATGTGGTGTTCCTGAACGATCATTCCTGGAAAGAGAGCATCTAAATTGTCCGCAATTACCTGCTCCAATGAAACACCTGCCCAAATAATGGGGCGATCGCTGTGGGGATGAACCTCAGGCGGTAACGGCACAAAGCGGGGGAGGCTGTCTGGCACTTTGACTCTGGCAAAACCTGCTTCATCTGTTTCTGGGTCTTTTAGCACAATGGCTAGATTTAGACTCAGATTTGACATAACCGGAAAGGGATGTGAGGGATCGACTGCCAGAGGGGTCAGAATGGGAAATATCCGCTCGAAATATTGCTTCAGGTAGTGGCGCTGCTCTTGATTAAGCTCGGCGAATTTCAACACATGAATGCCTTCAGCCGCCAGTTGAGGAATCAATTCAGTTTCAAACAACTCCTGCAACTGAGCTACCATTGGATGAAGGCGCTGGGCGATCCGATCCAATTGCTGCTGCGGTGACAGTCCATCAGGAGTCAAAGTTGCCATATGTACTTCAACCTGTCGTTGCAGGCTGGCAATTCGTACCATGAAAAACTCGTCAAGGTTCGCACTAAAGATAGCCGCAAATTTTAGCCGCTCGAGTAAGGGGGTGCGAGGGTCGATCGCTTCATGCAACACCCGACAATTGAACTCCAACCAACTAAGTTCGCGGTTGAAATAATAACGTGGGTCATTCAAATCAATAATTTTAGCAGTCTTATTAGTTTCGGACATCACCATCATGTAGGGAAATAGGTTCACTTAAAATCTCAAACATAGTCTACTTAGCTAGAGTTAAGGAATAGTTAAAACTGAGACAGTGGGAGCCAGTTTTCGTAACGTTGGCGTTTCTTAAAATCAGCGAACGGAGAGTTACAAGGTTAAAGTCAAACAATCTGACATAATCTTAGCTATCTACTATACGTTTGACTTCCGATCGCTATGAAACCTAGTACCGAGAACAAAACGATTTTTAGGCAAATTTGGGGATGGAAAGGAAAGTCAAGCAGTCTAACTCAGCCCTCTCCCTCCATTCCACCTTCGTTACCCACAAAACTGACTAAGATCGCCCAAGGAAATATAGAAGAAGCATTAGAAACGCTCAATACGTCTCCTGAAGGGTTAAGCGAACTCCAATCCAATCTGCGGCTAGGCAAAGTTGGTCTGAATGAAATCGCCCATGAGAAACCGCCAAAGTGGTACGTCCAGCTTTTGAAGACGTTTCAAAATCCTCTAGCGATTCTATTAATTATTCTGGCAATCCTCTCTCTGTTGACAGGGGATGTCAGAGCAGCCGTGATTATTATTAGTATGGTAATTTTCAGCGTAATCCTTCGCTTTTCTCAGGAATTTCGCTCCAGTCAGGCGGCGGAAAAATTACGGGAAATGGTGCATACAACCGCCACGGTTAGACGGAAAGATCCCCGCAAAGATATTTCTCCGAGCCTAGCACAAGATATGGGATTGACGCTCAATCTTGATATTCCCGATCGCTACGAAATTCCGATTAAATTCCTTGTCCCTGGCGACGTGATTTTTCTTGCTGCTGGTGACATGATCCCTGCGGATGTGCGATTAATGGCTGCTAAGGACTTGTTTGTAAGCCAAGGCGCTTTAACTGGAGAATCTCTGCCCGTGGAGAAGCAACCCAATATACCTAGCAATGGATTGCAGTCCCAAAATCCGTTGGAGCTAGCCAATCTTTGTTTCTTGGGGACAAACGTGATTAGTGGTACGGGAACTGCTGTCGTTATCGAAACTGGCAGTAATACTTATCTAGGATCTCTGGCGAAAACTGTGGTGGGGCATAAGACTGTAACCAGTTTCGATAAGGGAGTAAATGATGTTAGTTTGCTGCTGCTGCGTTTTATGCTGGTGATGGCTCCAGTCGTATTTCTAATCAATGGTTTGCTCAAAGGAAATTGGACGGAGGCATTCTTTTTTGCCCTCTCAGTGGCGGTCGGCTTAACACCAGAGATGTTACCGATGATCGTAACCGCAAACCTTGCGAGAGGGGCAATCGCCATGTCAGAGAAAAAGGTAATCGTCAAGAATATCGATGCGATTCAAAACTTTGGTGCGATGGACATTCTCTGTACTGATAAAACTGGGACGCTCACTCAGGACAAAATTATACTAGAAATGCACTTAGACATTTATGGAGAAGAATGTGAAGAAGTTTTGGAATTTGCTTATCTCAATAGCTTCTACCAGACTGGTTTAAAAAATCTGCTTGATGTCGCAGTCCTCGAACACATCGAACTTCACGAAGCTTTAAAAGTCGAACATAAGTTTCTCAAAATTGATGAAATTCCTTTTGATTTTATCCGCCGTCGGATGTCCGTTGTGGTTGAAGAAGAAAATCATCACCACGAGCTAATTTGTAAAGGTGCTGTTGAAGAAATTCTCCAGATTTGCACGCAGGTCAAAGCAAACAGTCAGGTGTTACCCCTTGATAGCACAATTCACGAACAGGTCACTCAGTTAAATCAGGAACTCAACGAAGACGGGCTCAGGGTAATCGCAGTTGCCTATAAAGAATTGCCCCTCGACCAACGTAGCTACTCCGTTGCCGACGAACAGGATTTAATTTTAATTGGTTTGATTGCGTTTCTCGACCCACCTAAAGAATCAGCATCTCTGGCGATCGCCACGCTCAATAAAAGTGGCGTACAGGTAAAAGTGTTAACTGGTGACAACCCCATCGTTACCCGCAAAACCTGTAAGGATGTAGGTTTATATGTTCACCATACCCTACTAGGCAACGAGATTGAAGCTTTATCTGATGAAGAGCTTACGGATCTTGCCGAAACCACCACTATTTTTGCGAAGTTGTCTCCTCTTCAAAAATCGCGAATTATCCAAGTTCTTCGCCGAAAAGGTCATATTGTGGGATTTATGGGGGATGGCATCAACGATGCTGCCGCACTGCGAGAAGCTGATGTAGGTATTTCCGTAGATACGGCTGTTGATATTGCTAAAGAATCCGCTGACATCATCTTGCTAGAAAAAAGTCTGATGGTGCTAGAAGAAGGCATTCTCGAAGGTCGCAGAACCTTTGGCAATATTGTCAAATACATCAAAATGGGTACGAGTTCTAACTTTGGCAATATGTTTAGCGTTCTAGGTGCTAGCGCCTTGCTGCCGTTCTTGCCCATGCAACCTGTTCAGATTTTAGTAAATAATCTACTTTACGATTTCTCCCAAACTGGAATTCCGTTTGACCATGTAGATAAGGAATATCTAACAAAACCTCGAAAATGGCAGGTTGGTGATATTCAAAAATTTATGCTCTACATTGGACCGATGAGTTCAATTTTTGACTATGCCACCTATGCTTTGATGTGGTTTGTGTTTGGAGCTAATACTGTCGAGCAGCAAGCCTTATTTCAAACAGGCTGGTTTGTAGAAAGCTTGATGACCCAGACATTGATTGTTTACATCATTCGCACTCCCAAAATTCCGTTTTTACAAAGTCGCCCTTCTCTACCTATGCTGTTTGTGACGCTGACGATTATGGCAGTTGCAATCTATCTGCCGTTCTCGCCGATCGCATCCGTATTAGGATTCGTGCCTCTACCTGCTAAATACTTCCTCTGGCTAGCGTTAATTTTGTCCTGTTATTGCGTACTCACTCAACTGATGAAAACTTGGTTTGTCAGAAAGTATGGATATAACTAAGGACATGTCTAGCATGGAAATTCCCAGCAAGTCTTTAGGTTCCTTGCGAGCAGACAAACCAGACTTATCCCCTTTAATTCCATCTTACACTAGCCGTGAAGCAACTTCCCACAGAGTAGGAGGAAGATTGGAATTTCAGTTCCCCTTTGCAAAGAGAGGGTTAGGGTGGGGTAAATTTGAAATGAGAAAGCTCCTAAGCAAGTGCAATTAAGCTACTTATTTAGAAGTTGGTTTAATTGTTGGCTGGGTTAGGAGAGATTGGAGATCGCATTTTGAAGTAGGCTTCGAGAGCTTCAATATCGAGCGCTCCCACTAAGCGATCGCGTCCTTCTTTTAGCACTGCAAAATTATCACCACCATCAGCTAGATAACTGTTAACGGTAATGCGATAGTCGCTATCGGGTACGATCGGTATCCCAGCGATCGCGATATTACTGACTCTATTTCCCAAGGCAGCAGAATTACTGTAGTTATAGGTGAAGCCTTGGGAAACTTGGAGAATCCGATTTTGCCCCGAACGAGGATTATCAAATTGTCTTTCTAAAAGCTCTTTGATTTGCTTACCCGTCAAGGTCATAGTGACTAAGCGATTTCGGAAAGGTTGAACGGCAAAAGCCTGACCGTAGGTCACAACACCCTTAACTTCACTCTCGCTGTAGGATAGGTCGGTGCGAATGCCTCCAGGATTCATGAAGGCAGCTACTGCACCACCTTGAGAAGCATCGGCAGTGGCTGCAAGTTGAGCATCAGCGATCGTTCTACCCAGAGGCGATATACCATTACGATCGGCGATACGGGTAATATCGGCAGTAATCGAACCGATCGCCCGATTGACTAGCGGATCGGCAATTGCTTTATATTTAAGAACTATTTGGCTTAAAGCTGGATCTTTTGGTACATCATGGGTAACGACAACATTATTTGCTTGCATTGAGGCAACATCTCCCGTCCCTCGATCTAGAGTCACATCAATGTCGCTGACTAATCTTCCATAGAAAGAAGCGCTAGTGACAAGGCGGCGATCGATTTGGCAATTGTAAGCTTGATGCGTATGACCCGTAATAAATAAATCAACCTCAGGATCGGTATGCTTGACAATATCTACAATTGCGCCAGAGATACCCTCACAACCATTGTAATTTCCTGTAGTAAGACCGCCCTCATGCAAGAGAACGGCGATCGCTTTAATACCTTGCTTCTTTAATTTTGGGATTAAGGCATTAACGGTAGCAGCTTCATCCTTAAATTCAAGTCCCACAATTCCTGAAGAACCAACTAAATTAGATGTTCCCTTTAAGGTCAGACCAATGAAAGCCATCTTGATACCGTTAAAGGTTCGTACCTGATAGGCAGGAAAAATAGGTTTACCATTGCGGTAATTAATCACATTAGCCGCTAGAAATTTGAATTTTGCACCTCCAAAACCATCCCCGTCGCGACATCCATCTACGGGATGACATCCTCCTTTTTGCTTGCGGTATAGCTCTTCAGCACCTTCATCAAATTCATGATTGCCTACGGCATTTAGTTCTAAACCTAGAGCATTTAGTGCCTCAATTGCAGGTTCGTCGTGAAAAAGAGCAGATATCAGAGGACTGGCTCCTACTGTATCTCCTGCTGAGACTGTAACGGTATTTTGAGGCTTAATATGAGGGTTAGCAACCCGCAGATTTTTAATGTGAGTAGCTAAATATTCAACACCACCAACAGGAATGCGATCGCCAGCAGCAGAAGGGGGGAAAGTAAGATTACCCGCTTCTAGATTTCCATGAAAATCATTAATAGCCAAGATCCTAATATTTACCAACTCAGATTTTGACAGGGCAAAGGGAGCAAAATACAGAACTACAAGTAAAGAAATGACTGCAAGAAACAAAAATCTTCTCATCAAAAATTTTCTCATAATGTCAATCCTGATTTAGTGCTTTTAGTTGGTTGTGACCAAAATCTAATGTTCCACTTAATCAATATATTCCCCGTTCGCATCAGATTTTAAAATTTGGAACAGCAGTTAATGACATTATCCTGAGAATGGTTCTAGTAAAATCTGAAAACGTTTAAAACAAGTGGTACAGACAATCTACATCAAATTCTGGTCACACCCCCAAGCAAGGAAGTTCCCAGTAAATCTTTAGGTTCTCTGCGAGCTGACAAACCAGACTTATCCCCTTTAATTCCATCTTACACTAGCTGCGAAGCGACTTCCCGCAGAGTAGGAGGAAGATTGGAACTTCAGTTCCCCTTTGCAAAGAGAGGGTTAGGGTGGGGTAAATTTGAAATGAGAAAGCTCCTAAGCAATTGCAATTAAGCTACTTATTTAGAATAATGAATTTTATATTAGGTACAGCTTTTCCTCCAGTGTATTAATTTTTGCAAGTATCTCTGCTCAATCGCTTTAAGAAGAAAGACAATACATACAGATCGTTGAGTTCAACCCACTCATCCGACGAACTCGTTGGTGTAACAAGTTTTTATATGATTACTGCAATTTCAAAAATTAGCACCGAAACTTTCGATCTTTCCAGTCCAGATTTCCTGTTATCGACTCTTCAAGCTCTTCGCCAGAACGTCGAAAGCGAAGGACAAATCACCTTTAAAGAATGGCGATCGCACATTCAACGTCCTGAATTTCTTTCTAGCGCTCTAAATCTAGCGCAATATTTAGCGCTACGGCGGCACGACCTGCGATCGCTCCAAACTGCGCTCATGCCTTGGGGCTTATCCTCATTAGGACGAATTGAAGCTAGGGTAATGCCCAATCTTGATGCTGTCATCGCCACGCTGGAACTTATTTGCGGCTCGGAATCTGCCCAACACCGCCCCCCCATTGAGGCTTTTTTTGAAGGCAATCGTTTGCTAAAACTGCATACTGAAGAATTATTTGGGCAGACATGTCCCCATCGTCGGGTCAGAATTATGGTCACCTTGCCCACCGAAGCCGCCACTGACTACGATCTGGTGCGTAAAGTCATCCAACGAGGGGCAAACAGCATACGAATTAATTGCGCCCACGATACACCAGAAATATGGAAGCGTACGATCGAGCACGTTCGTCGAGCGGAACAGGAAACAGGTACATGTTGTAAAGTCATGATGGACTTAGGAGGACCTAAAATCCGCACGGGTTCTGTGCTTGCACCGCTTGACAAAAAACGGGTATTCCGAGGAGATCGTATCGTACTCTCACGGTGCGAGTCTGCGATCGCAATCGCATCGGAATCGTCCTCCGATGAGTCGATCCCAGTGCCCGTGGAGCATTTCCAAACCTGCTGTACGGTTCCTGAAATTCTCGATTTATTAACAATGGGTACGACAGTCTATATCGATGATGGCAAGATTCGGACTCGTGCGATCGATATTCAATATCCATTATCCGACGGGCAAACGGGTATCTTACTGGAAGTCACCCACGCTAGTCCAAAAGGAGTCAAACTCCGACCTGAAAAGGGTTTAAACTTTCCAAACACAGTCTTGCCGCTTAGCCCTCTGACGGAAAAGGATTTATCTGACCTAGATTTTGTCGCCGTCCATGCAGATATTATTGGCTACTCATTCGTTCAACGATCTGCGGATATTGAGCTACTCCAACAAGAATTGGAGAAACGCTCTACGGGACGGGTTAGCCGCCCTGCGATCGTAGCCAAGATTGAAACGGCGATCGCAGTGTCTAACCTACCCGAATTAATCGTTCATGCCGCAGGGAAACAGTCTTTTGGTGTGATGATCGCCAGAGGCGACTTAGCCGTTGAAATTGGATACCAGCGTTTAACCGAGATTCAAGAAGAAATTCTTTGGATTTGCGAAGCAGCTCACGTTCCAGTGATTTGGGCAACTCAAGTGTTAGAAAGCCTAGTGAAAGATGGAGCGCCATCACGTGGCGAAATGACCGATGCTGCAATGGCAGAACGGGCTGAGTGCGTCATGCTTAACAAAGGCCCATTTATTGCCGAAGCGATTACCATCTTGGATGATGTCCTCACTCGCATGGAAGCCCATCAATCGAAAAAAACACCGCAATTACGCGCATTACACTCATGGTAAACTGAACGTGTACAAACCGAACCACAAACTTATAAACTTCATTAGTTTCGCTAGTTTCGGAGCAATTGATTATGCACATTCAATCAATCCAAATAGAAGTCGATCTTGAAGATCGCTACACGGTATCTACGCTACATCGGGCAATTCAGGATGAACTCCAAAAATATGGAAAACCGCTTAACTGGGTTGCGCTGGATTCAGACAAGGTACGGCAAAAAGTTAATGTTAAAGCGATGGTCTTAGTTCGGGCTGACTCAAACTTATAAACCAACTCTGCTAGAACTTTTTTAAAATCCCAGTTATAGCTGTCGGCACAAAATATAGGACGGATTTGGCTACCTCGACAACGCTCGGCATAAATTCGACTCAGTTCGACATCGCTGGCTGACCTCCGCTCAGCCAGCAAATGTGACTTTGGTCTATATAAGTTTTCTGCGGCTATGTTTCTTGCTGCTGTTTTAATGGCTCTAAAATCATTTGGTATAGGAGATAGCGAAAATTTGGGTCTAGATATTTTTGTCGTAGCGCTTCCCAGTTCTCTAAAGCCTTAAGGCGATCTGCCTGAATGGCTTGTTGGAGTTCTGGTAAACTTGCCCCTTGAGGTAGCTCTTTTAAGATTAACTTGAGCAAGATGTACATATCTTGAACCTTTCCCAATCGATCTTGCAGAAGTTTGACTTCGTCAATCCAGTCGTGAAAGGCTTTGTCGTAAAACTCTGCGAAGAGTTCTGCTTGGTATCTGACGCACTTACAGATTTTGCGCAGATCGTGGAGCGCGATATCGTCAGCGTCGGAAGTAAAATTCGCAGGGATCAACCAGCCCGGATGCATGAGAAAAGCTGATAAGAGCGGAGCAATCAAGTCAGGTAAGTACATGCATAAGGGAAGACGAACCAGCGCAGTATACTGCGGGTTTTGCACCCAGCGATCGCCTGCGGTTTTCAAATTCTGATAGCTTGGTGCGTCGAGCGTCGCTTTAACCTTGTCAAAAGCTTTATCTCGCTGCTTCTCCCATGCCTGTAAAACTTTGTCCAACGACTTTTGTTCTCGGGAACTCAAGCGATCGTAGTAATCTGTGCGTACCGTGGCAATTTGGACGTCGAGATCGCGCAAATTTCCCAATGTTTTAGCTAGAGCGCGAACCTGCTGGTCACCAAATGCTTTTGGTAGTTTTAATACCCCATGAAACACTTGGAGAACTGCAATCAACCGACGACTTCCCACTCTCATCTGGTGTAAGTATTCGGGGTCTTTGTCCTCTAAAACGCCTTGCTCTTGATTGATGATGTATCGATACTGCTTTTGTATGGCGGCATAGGCGTACTCACCCAGTTCCTTTGGCGGCAGGCTTTCAGGTGGCGACATTAGTTCTTTCTCAGACTTTTTCGATAGCTTATTAGTAGCCATAAGATTCAAATTTTTTAGGAACTACTATTGCTCGCAATATTTATTTTCTCTTACTTGAGAGGCTTGAGATATTAATTCTCCTTAAGAATTTCTATTCCGCAATCTCGTTCTTGTAAAGCTGAGAAACATAACAAAGCACCTAACCGAACAGTTAAGTGCTTTGTTGTTTAGCCCACCAAATAGCATTTGCATTACCACGCATCAGTATCGAGCGCTTCCCTTACTGAGCAAGGGACATTGAGGTATATGAGAAGAGAATTTGGCGAGATCGTTTTGTTACTCTGTTGGCTTAGGTGCGTGAAGACCGATTGAGTTTCCTTCAGTATCCTGAATCACTCCAATAAAACCGGGGTCGCCAATATCGGTCATGGTTAGCAAAATCTTGCCTTCACTGGACTCTACCCTTGCCAAAGCTTGCTCCAAACTCTCAACAGTGCCCAGATTTAGGTAGATTAAGGTGCCCATAGAGGAAGGGGTCAATCGCTCGCTTTTGACGATCGCTCCACCAGCACCAACGCGATCGCAAGGAAAGAACGCTTGCGGCTCTCCCATAAATTCTGCTTTTTGGATCTCTGTAGCCAGCACGTTGCTGTAAAAGGTAACTGCGCGATCGAAGTCAGTTGCAGGGATTTCAAACCAGTTAATTGCATTGATTAGCATACAAATTCCTTGTTAAAGAAAGTACTGCAACAAGGTAACGCGTTAAATAGGGTGGAACAAGTGTGTTAAACACATCGAATGAGTTTTTATTGATTTTTTCTACCGTGGGCGATCGCTTCCATAAAATTCCAGTTTGGAGTCACCAATGCAACGATTCTCAATTTTTGGAACTACATCAATCGCACGTCTGTCACAACCATTAATGCTAGGAATAAAGCCATCGGTAACACCCTGCATATGGCAGCGTACATTCTATGGAGACAACTCCTAAGGAGCGTTACAATTAATTTACCAAAAAATTCATTCTCGTATTAATGCTGAGATTAGTCCAAATATGTTAGGATTGCCTGGTAATAGAGTACGGTTGCTCGGGAGCTTACCAATTACTGAAACGATGCTAACTTTTACCTTGCGATCGAAAGTTAACGTAATCGCTGGTTTCTCCAAGATTGGCTTTTGATGATTTGTCATCTGTAAAACCTTCTTGCCGATACATTTTCGTTTTTCAATGATGACTTCTCTGCATTTTTAAAATATTTCTTCCTTATTTGCCTAAATTTTTTCTCACGAACGATGGAGACTAGATCGAAATGATACGTTCCCATAAACCTTAGATTCTTGAAACTACGTTCTATCTTCTGAATGCTAAGTAAGATTGCACGGGCAATCGTTATATAGGGCTTGGATGTCTGTCTAAACTTTCATGAAGTACTTCTAATCTAGATTATTTATAAGCCCGTAAAATTCTTGCTGTAGTTGAATCTCAAATAATAAGTTTTTCCCCGAAAACCCGCCGCATTTTATTTGGTAGTTGCTTTGAGGATTCTCGCAAATTATAATTAATAATGGAAGCAAATGGATAAGCATTCTCGTAGAAGTGCAGACATAAAGAATTTAGGGATTCAGAACCTACTAACCCCAGCAACACACCAATTGGTTAACAACCTTGACTCAGAAACTTACAATCATTGCTGCCGTTTGTCTTTAAAGGCAAAAGATTTTGGGGTTTATCTACAATTATCAAGTCAAGAAATTAGGTTTTTGATTTTGGGGGCTTATTTTCATGATATTGGGAAAGCTTTAATCCCTAAAGGCATTCTCAACAAACCCACAGTTTTAACCCATCAAGAGTGGAAAATCATCAAGTCCCATCCTGAAATAGATAATACAGTGCTTGGGTTTCCCTCCGATCTAGAGGCAATTGTTCCAATTATTCAATGCCATCACGAGCATTGGGACGGATCGGGCTATCCCCATGGTTTAACCAAAGAAAAGATTCCATATTTAGCAAGGGTTGTCCAAATATTAGATATTTATGATGCTTTAACCCACAAACGTAGCTACAAGAAAACCTTCAGTCAAGAAAAAGCGATCGCGATTATTCACAATGAAACAGCTAGAGGTTGGTATCAACCCGCTTTAATAGTTCAATTTACACATTTTATTCGTAAGCTGACACAGAGAACCCCTACACTGATAAGTTTTGCTGTTTTGAACATAGCCTAAATTATTCATCAATCCATGAAATCCTTATGGAGTCGTCACCCCAAAAAACAGTTATTTTTTGGCAAATCGCTAGATTCATCTTTCAGTAGGGTTTTTGAGGATTTTTGCCGATTCTGATGAATATTATCGCGGTTTTCATAATTATGCGGACACCATTAAATGTAGGAAAAGGTTAAGGAGAAAGGTATTTCAGTACTTCCATTTACTGAAAATTCTGTCCGTATTTACTTGAAAACCGCGATATGCAACCAGAATAGTAACAGCAGTACAAAGTCAAGCAAGAAATAACTTAACAGGTAATTGCTTGCTCAGTTCTTGCCCTAAGCGATATGCCTGAATGTCGTAGAGGGGCAGTTCGATAACTCCGGGCAGGGAACTAATAAATTCTCTGGCTTGATTTAGACCGCAACCAGAAATATTCTTAAGGCTATTGCCCAAATCGAGCGTAACGTTCTGGCTTAAAGTCTTTTTGGCATGCAACCTCCACAATCGAGGAGGAGCAAGTTCCTCTCATTCGATACGTTGTAGTCCAGAAATCGAAGCCAGTACGATCGGGCGATCGCCCTCATTAAGACGGATATCGTCTGAGGGCATGAGAAATTCAGTGTTTTCAGTTGTAGTTGACGGAGAAAATTTCTGGTAAAAGATTGGTACTACGCCAAAACCATAGGCAATTTGTGCCAAGATTTTGCCGTTTAGGGTATCCTCCTCAGCAATCTGATACCAATTTAAAGGCGTAGGATAACAGATAGACTAAACTAGAGAAAAAAGTATAAAGGCAGAAGTAAGATGGCAGGGAAAACAGCGATCGTCATCAAAGAAACAGAACAAGAACT
>NZ_CBDDRA010000041.1:0-41272 GCF_965232925.1 Tumidithrix helvetica PCC 7403 | reverse complement strand
GAAGAAATGGAATTCTCGATATTGGATGGATTGGTACTGCCTAAATTAGTTCTTGATATATGTTCAAAAAAAGAGGTTTATTTTCCTTGTTGACTTCCGTCCACCTCAGGGACTATGTTATGCCCCGATCGCTTATTCATTCCTAAACTTTGCGATCGCAATAACTTCTCGGAACCCATCAACGAAGTAAATCATTTTTGAGCGATTGTGGCAATAAACAAATAGCTTTAAAGGGTGTTTCGGTCTCAATGGAAGGGTTAAGCAGCAAGCTTAAATATCCCAAAAATTATCTAAACAGAGGATTTTTGGATTCAGGATATTCAGCTAAGCAACATCGTCGCTCCGACTACTACCAAAAACGACGCAAAAAAAAGCCAGAAGAAATGTCGCCACAAAGGCACATGTCTGTTGAGTACAGCCTCTTCTGGTTTCACTGGATCGTAGTAGATAGTTACATTCTTGCCAACAGCATAGGGAGAAAGATGCATATTAGCATCTCGTTTAGTATTTCCGTTAACTGAGTAAAAGTAGAGTCGCTCGCTCACATAGCGCTTTCTTTCCACAGTATACTCATAGCGAACATGAGGATACCAACCATCAGAGTCTTCTTTAAGGTTGCTTTCCAAAACCTCTCCCGTTGTCGTAGACCAACGCTTTGACAAATGCTGATGCCTCAATGTCCAGAGTAGGTAGAGACCAAAACCTAGTCCAATGACAATGCAGATGAGACCAGCGATTTGAGGACTGAGTTGCATAGATGTCAGATAATTCGGGATGATTGTAATATACTAAGCACGGTTGAGGATTAAACTTTCTGGGTTGTCACAAGCTTGACTAATTATGGTTTGACTGCGAAATTAAAAGTACATTTTTTAGTCGTTTACAGCATAACGACTAAAATCAGCGGCGGCAGACAAACTCGAACTCAGCACCAGCGGCTTTCAACCGTCCGCCTGCATTTGAATTGTTAGACGGCTTTTTTCTAAGTTGCTTGCAGAATATAGAACGTATAACCATAGAAGTCGTTGAATTTTTCAAACAGTCTCATTTCTTCTTCAGTTTCATAAATAACTAATTCAGTATTTGGGGTAATTTCCATCTGTTGCATCCGCTCACGGAGTGGTTCATAATAATTGACCCACCAAGCCTGACTCGGCAGCCGATGCGTAGAAAGTACGCTAAAGCCAGACCGATTAGCCCGATCGATATTCTCAGCCTCGCTACCCATCATAGGATAGGCGTTTTGCCAATACGCGATCGCAGGCTCTGGCACATTATCAGTAAACCAACTCATCTCTGATATGACGGCAATGCCGCTGTTGGCAAGAAGCGGTTGCCAGATTTTAAGAGCCTGCTCAAATCCAAGATTATAAGCAGCCCCCTCAGACCAAAGCAGGTCAACCGAACCCACTGACCAATCGAGCTTAGCCATGTCACCCTGAATTGGAGTGATTAAATGCTCAAGACCAAGCTGTTTTGCGCGAACTTTGAGTTCGTCGATAAAAACCGACGAGGAATCTACTGCCATGACAGTGCTTTGGTAGTGTTGTGCAAGCAGCAATGCACTAGCACCGCTTCCACATCCTAGATCAGCAATTCGCGGCTTGAGCGGCAAAGTAGAAAGATTGCACAAAATATTGCGCGAGAAGTCAGAGTCACCTGGACCTTTACGGTCAAGTCCACGGTGTAAATCAGTCAAAGCGGCAACGTACTCAGTTTGAGTGTCTGTACTCATATGGATTTTTGGTAGCTCTAATACCAAGAGGCTTTTGCCGTCTAACTATGTATTAGACAGAAACTTTCTGCCTAATCTGACTATAAGGCGTTTAGACGGAAAGTCAACTTTCTGTATAAACGCCCTATATGGGATCAAAAGCGGAAACTTTCTGTCTAAGATCCCAATTTGGGGGTGTTATACAGAACCTTTCTGCATAGCCACCCAGATTGGTGTGTTATACAGAAAATCTTGGATTTTATTTAGATTTGTGTCTGTCTTGTACATTGAGTACATTCTCAATAGTGGAATTTTTATTAAAATTGAGTTATCAATTAGCCGATCTCATAATGAGACTCAAAAATGCCTCATTCATCATATTTTTTCAATCATCATTTTTTTCAATAAATGCTGATTCTCAAGAAATACCTGCTGAATGCAGGATAGAAGTAAGATCGTAGTATTTGCAGATTTGCAAAGTACGATCTGAGCTTTAGAATCACAGTCAAAGCATCTATCAATCATATCTCATATAAGACTTATTGGTATCGCTGTAAGTCTTATATACAGAACGCGAGACTCACAAAATACTATACTTGGGTGCGATTCATGTAGATTCATTATTATGTACCTTCAACATATAAAGACTAAGCAAAAGGATAAATGGATGAATGCGATCGACGAATCAGATGGAGCGATTGAAAATAGCTCCAATTCCAAAAAATTAGTGCCAAGAAAGTCAGTGCCAAAAGTTCTGACCGCTCTTGGGCTAACATCAGTCAGCATTTATAGTTTTGCCTGTGTAGGTTTGTGGTTTGGGCAAACTCGATTTATCTTTAAACCAACCCATACAGTCACTACTACACCAACCGAAGCCTATAAGCTCGCATATCAGGATGTCTATCTACCAGTAAACCTAGAAAATGGTAGCATCGAAAAAATTCATGGATGGTGGATTCCTTCTGCCAATAAAGACGCTCAAGTTTTGCTTTATCTGCATGGCAATGGCAAAAACATGCAAGCAAACTTAGCACAGGCCAATCGCCTGCATAAATTAGGTTTCTCTGTATTACTAATTGATTATCGCGGTTATGGACTCAGTGACGGAGGCTTTCCCTCAGAGTCTGGTGTGTATGTAGATGCTCAGACCGCATGGAATTACCTCACCCAACAGCAACAAGTTAACCCTAAACAGATTGTGATTTACGGACATTCACTTGGAGGTGCGATCGCGATCGACCTAGCTAGCAAACATCCCGATGCTGCAGGATTAATTATCGAGAGTTCCTTTACCTCAATGCGCGATATGGTATATCGGGATCCTAAGTTCTCTATTTTTCCAGTCGATCTACTCCTCAATCAAAAGTTTGATTCCATTCACAAAGTTGCTTCTCTCAAAATGCCCGTTCTCTACATTCATGGTACAGATGATGAACTCATTCCAGCTCATATGAGTCAACAACTCTTTGATGCTACTTTGACAAGGAAGCAACTGCTGTTGATTCCAAATGGAAAACATAATACAAATGCAGTTGTGGGCGGTTCAATTTATCTCCAATCCGTACAAAACTTCGCTCAAAAGGTCAAAACCTAGCAGCCTGTCAATTATGAATGATGGGTATAAATATATTTTTTGAAGGGTATAAAGAGGGTAAAGTCGCTTAACTGAAAATCTCTAATCACTTAACGCTTTTTTTGCCTGCTGCCAGAGAACTTCCAACTGCTCGATCGCGTAATTTTCCAATGACTCTTCAGCAAGAGATTCCATAATTGCCAGACGTTGGATAAATTTACGGTTGGTCGATCGCAGTGCCGCATCAGGATCGAGCCCATGCCACCTAGCCACATTGATCAGGGTAAAAAGCAAGTCTCCCAATTCCGACTCTTGATTGTCCTTACTTTCGTGCTTAAGGGCTTGTTGAAACTCGGCAAGTTCCTCATCAAACTTCGCCCAAACACCTTCCACATTCTCCCATTCAAACCCAGCCTGGGCTGCTTTTTGCGAGATCTTCATCCCAGCACTTAAAGCGGGTAAGCTACGGCTGTAGCGACGTAACTTATCACTGAGCTTGGGCGTTTTATTGGGATCTTCACCCTTCTCTTGGGCTTTGATCTGTTCCCAGTTTTGATGAATCTGTTCCATGCTATCGACCTTGACATCCGCAAATACATGGGGATGCCGACGAATCAGCTTCTGGGCAATTCCCTCGGCTACTTCTGCAAGGCTAAATTGATTGGTTTCGCTGGCAATTTGCGATTGCAAAACTACCTGCATCAGGAGATCGCCCAATTCCTCTGCGATCGCACTGCGATCGCCACTCCGAATCGCCTCGGTGACTTCGTAAGCCTCCTCGATAATATAGGGAATTAGGGTCTCTGCAGTTTGTTCTAAGTCCCAAGGACAGCCACCATCAGGCGATCGCAACTTCGCAATTACTTCAATCAGATGTTGCACAGCTTCCAAATTTTTATCGGTCATAACCTCTCACTAGATAGGTCGTGGGGGAATTCTCTAATTTATTTGACGACGAAACTCTTTTGGACTAATACGGAGCGGGTTTTGGGGATCCCAGATACCGACTTCTAGCAATCTTGCCTTTGCTTGAGCGCGACTTAGGTCAGCCTCATATTTCACATTAGGAGAAACTGAATCAGCTATCACAAGTCCTTCCTCCACAAGTTGGGCATTAATCAAGCGATCGCCTTTCCATAAATAAGCTAGCACGCGTTCGGAGTTATCTTTTGTAATGACATCAAACTCTAGCAAGACTTTCTGCTCTTTCACCAATTCTTCTAAGCGTTGACGAGCGCGATCGCCCCAAGGACTTTGTTCTTTGAGTGGGGCGCTAATCCCAATCAAACGCACCCGTTTCAAAACTGCCGTCAAATCATCACTGGGTGCGCCTTCAATACCTTGACCGCTGACAACACGGTTAACTGTCCAAGTTTCACCCCGATGGACTTCAGGCTTCTTGGCAAAATTAAGGCTAATATTGATGACCACAAGCAAGATCAGCAGTCCCAACCATAAAACAACCGTTGAGCGATATCGTTTTAGCCCTGTAGGTTTTAGATCGTTGCGCTTTAATTCAGCCTTGCTTTTCATATTTGAGAATCTATCCAAGGGCTTACGATCCAAATAACTTACCACTAGCGATCTGTCAAGAATATTTTGGGATTGAAAATCAAATAAAACAACCCCTCACCTATTCAAATCTGGAACCGAAAACCCCTAGTCGTGATCTAGAGGCAATGCAAAAGAAAACCACCGCTTCCTTTGTTTAGGAAAGTATTGACCAAACTGAATCTGATACACTTCATCCTCATCTTGAGTTTCTAGCTCTAAATCGGAAGAAGCATAGCTGGAGCAAATTAGGGCATAGCCTTCTTGCTTGAGTGCTTGTGACAACCCCATGGCTTCTGACTGATCGAGTTGTCCAGAGATCACGCGCATGGCACAAGCCGTACAAGCCCCATTGCGGCAAGCAAAGGGTAAATCAACGCCCTGCTCTTCTAGGGCTTCAAGAATATAGCGATCGCTGCTTATCTCTGCCTCATAACGCTTCCCTGTGAGGCGATCGAGAATAGATACCGTATGTCGAACTTTCTGCTTAATCATTTTGCTTAACTTGATTATTTATCTTTGGGGGATCATGCCCGTTTCGCGTGCATAGGCAAAGATGCCTCCCGCGTCAATAACTGGTGCGACTTCGCCCAAGGGTTTGAGCTCAAAGGTTTCACCCGTGGTGTCGTTGGTAATGCGATTATTGTCAAAATCTAGGGTGGCAACCTGTCCAGTTTGAAAGCGATCGTGCAACTTGTTGCCTGATTCCCAAGGATATAACTCACCAGTAGCCGTACAGTTGCGAAAAAAGATGCGAGCATAGGACTGCGCCACCACAACTTTTACACCTGCTGCACCAAGAGCGATCGGAGCATGTTCGCGCGATGAACCACAACCAAAATTTTCACCACCAATCAAGATTGGAAATTCGGTTTTGATTTCCCCTTCTACAATAAATTTGCCATAGCGATCGGGCAGTCCAATCATGGCATAGCTTCCTAGCTTCTCGTACTCATCAGGCTTAGAAGGAACTAGGGTTAAATATTCGGCAGGAATGATCTGATCTGTATCGATGTTGTCGTCAACAACAAAAACTTTACCTTGGACAATTTTGCTCATAGCGTAGTTATTCTGGTTTTATGACATCCTTACTCTATTTATAACTTGTTCAAGCCAGTCAAACACAAATAATATCCAGAAATATACAGAATATTTGCACTGTAAATCCTGACAATTTTATGGTGGATAAGCGAAGATATAGCAATAGAATTTTCGAGGCTTTATGAGTTTAAAAGAATCCGAACAAATTGAAAAAGTGCTAGATATTTTGTCTCTATGCAAACGAGCTGATGGTAGAGCTTTGGTACATCTGGGAGAAACTGCCGATCGCCGACAGTTTTACGTGCTTGAAATTGCCGATGGCGATCCCATCCTAAAAGCGAAAAAGCATTTGCAAGAACTGAAAAATGAACTATTGAGACAAGACTTTTAGTTTAGTCCCTTCTAACAGGAACGTTCTAGAGGCAAGGAATCACACTAAGCAATTAGTTTGCTGATTTCCTCAACCCACCGCCTGCGATCGCTGTGCGTTAGGGTGAGAATATCCTCCAGAGCCCAGTGAAAATGAAACGCGATAAAGGCTACCTCCTCGTAAAACAGGTCTGAGGGGTAGCCTACAATTCCCCCAGGGGAGAAACTCCTATACTTTGTGGGTGTAGGTTTCCGAATAATTGCTTTAGGTAGAGAAAGTCAATCAAAAAGGTTTCCTCTAAAAGTTCGGGCGTGACTTGAGTCAGTTCGCCAAGCCGTGTAATCACTTGGGACAGCATCACAAACACACCATAGGCAGGCTCGGCAATCACGCGGCGATCGCTCTGTAACACAAGTTCGTCTTTTCCAATCGCCAGCCGCATACTTCCTTGACGATGCAAATTTCCCTGGAGATCTAACAAACCTTTAGGAAGCGTAAATTTAACTTCTTGGTGAGGCATTTTCATTTACAAACGCAGTTTTACTCGTAAGAATCCTTTGGCAGATCGGGGACTGCCTTTTGGAGGATGTGTTAGGCGATCGCCTTAGCGCATGGTGGCAAAGTTCTAAGTTCCAAATCAAAACAAGAAATAGAGTATAAAGAATTAAGCGCCTAGATCTGTGCTTGTAGAAACACCTTCATCTTCTAGATCGTTAATTTTGCGATAAAACTTTTGTAAATAATTTAAATCAGAGGCAAATAATCCCTCAATCACTGTAGGGGTAATCTCATCCAACGCCCCTAATTTTGTAATTACCCTTGTCAAGATAATCACAGTGGCATAGGCAGGGTTGCCCTTTACTCTTGGATCGCGCATTGGCACTATTTCATCCATTGCCCTTGATAAGCGCATAATTCCCTTGCGATGAACATTCCCCTGCTCATCAAGATAGCCTTTGGGTAAGGTAAATTCAAACTCAGTTTGAATCATGGGTTGTAACTACCTAACTTATTTAACCCGAATAAACTCATTGACACTCAATTCAAGCTCAGCGACGGAAAATTCACTAGAATCTGCTTTAAAACTACTTGCAAGCTTATAGCGTACTGGCCAAGCACCATTAAACCTAAATCTAACTTTCTCAGTAGCAGATTGATCGTAAACAGTGATATCACCATCTCGTAGCTGCTCAGCCCAATGTCCTGTTTCTACTTTAGTAAACCAATCCCAGAGAGTCGTGGATATGGTTATTCCCTGCTTAAGGGTGATATTACTGCTTTTACTATTACCAGCGATTTTTGTGCGAACTACACGTCCTTTAGTATTGCCAGTCTTGCCCCATACCTGTGGTGTGACTTCAGCAATTTCGATCGCATCTTGGCTGCGTTCAAACCCACTACATTCCATAAAGTAGCCGTCGATCGTTTCATTACTTCCCTGAAGTGTAATTTCAAGGTAGAAACGTGCCGTAGTTAATATTTCAAGTTGCTGAGCCATATTTGAATAAAAGCTAAAGCACTTTTATCAATGAATAGATACATTAATACAGTATTTCATCTGCGATCGCAGTAAACAAGGTAGTACAACCGTACATCCTGCCTCTTGGCTTTAAGTAGAGGCAGGATGTACGATCTTAATTATTTTGTGCGAAGCAGACTATGAAAGCCAACTTCGACTGTTTCTGTAAACAATTCGGTGCTATCAGGGGCAAACTTTGAGGTTTTGTAACTCTTGCACATAGCCCCTGTAAACGTCCAAGTAGCAGCCTCTTGCCCCCCTTGGTTGTAAAGAACAATGGAACCACTCTTCAGCGCTCCTGCTGATGCTGTACCGCCTCCAAGCATGGGAGCAGAGTGACAATCTGCATACCATTGCTGAAGTTTTTTCTCGTCAGTTGTACCGACATAAACAATCGTGACAGTACCAGTAGTACAGCCAGTAATCGTTGCCTGCATTTGAGTAACCCCATCTTTGGATACACCAAAGGGTTTTGTATCTCCAGTGGTATCCAAAGTGATGGCGATACCGCTGATGCTCTTAACATACAGGTCTTCTAATCCGTCCATCTTCACATAAAACTTAGAACAGGCGAGAATTTCACCATTAGCCATAACTTTACTTCCAAAAATTTAACCTAGCTAAAGACCGAGAAAAGTTCCTATGATACTTCTATTTTGCACGAACCATTGACTCAGCAACAATTTCAAAGGTTTCAACCGCCAAGTCTTTACTCTCAGCATTCAGATCTGACATTTTGTAAGATTTTGGCCAGCACTTCTCAAAGTTCCAACGTAGAACTTCTTTGTTACCTGAATCGTAAGCAACGATAGATCCAGACTTGCGGTTTTCAGACCACTTACCATCTCCTCCATCAGGCGTTAGCATTACCGCCTTCATCCAGTTGTAAAAATCTAGGTCGCCCTCTTTTAGATAAACCTCAATCGTAAAGTTTGGGTTTTCTAAAAAGCCTGCAGATGTACTCTGACGCATGGTCATTCCATCTTTTGTTGAAGCAAGCGCCTTTTCGTGACCAGCCGTGTTTCCTGTAAAAGTAATTTCAGTAACACTCTTGATCATTTTTTGTTCTAAGCCACCGAATTCCACATAAAATCGACTAGTAGAAACTGGTTTGAGTTCAGCCATTTCGCTACTCCTTTGTAGTAAAACAGTTAGTTTTTATCGATTAACAAAGATAGAGCGCAACCAATGCTTAGCTATCTTAGGTATCAGATTTTTTAAGAAATATTAGAGACTCAGACCAAGCATTACGTGTATCTCGATCTGTTTCTAGCTGTATCAGCATTAATACCCTATCAATATAGGGATTTAGACATCACAAACCCTAAACATAATTTATCATGTCTAATTGCTAAAGCAAAGTCGGCTATCTGGTGCGCCCGAATAATCAAGGGAGTACCAAAATTTACTGAGTCATTACCAGACAGCCAATCTCTAGTTGTGATTATTGGTTAGGGGACCACTGGCTGACGCGGAAGATCACAAATTCTGCCGGTCTTACAGGGCAAACACCAATTTCAACATACAAACGTCCCATCATCATGGTTTCATGGGTGTTGATCGAAGCATCGCACTTGACGTAGAAAGCTTCAGCAGGAGCGCCACCAAATAGGGCACCATTCCGCCATAGTCCTTCTAAGAAGTTACCAACAGTGCGCTTGACTCTTTCCCATAGATCCATATCGTTGGGCTCAAACACGACCCATTGCGTACCAATTTCAATGGACTTCTCAATGTAACTCAGCAGTCGGCGTACACTGATATAACGCCATTGAATGTTATCTGGCTCAACCAAAGTACGTGCACCCCAAACCTTAAAGCCACGGTTGTAGTTAGCAAAGTTACGAATACAGTTGATGCCTAAGGGGTTGAGCAGTTCTTGCTCGCGCATGTTGGTTTCGTAAGCTAGACCTAAAACGCCTCTGGGGGTTTCGTTTGCAGGAGCTTTAAATACGCCGCGTGATTGGTCGGTGCGACACCAAATGCCCATCATGTGGCCGCAAGGGGGAACGAGGATGGGCTTGCCGCCTGTACGAGGGTTGGCAACTTTAATCCAAGGATAATAAAGTGCGCCAAACATAGAACGGCGATTAAATGCGCTCAGCCATTGGGCAACGTCTTGGGGCTTTTGGCGATCGGGGGTGACTGGCTCAGGTCCTTTACCTGGTTTAACAGGGGGTGCATCTAGCACTGCCATGCGGAAAGCGGGACCTGGGAAAGCGTTTTCGCACATAGACACCATCATTTCCATGATGCCGTGTACTTGATCTAAGTCCATAAGACCCTCTTGATAGACCCGCATCAGATCGGGGCAGGCAATCATAGAGACTTCATCAATTTCAAAGATGCCTTGAACGCCTGTGCGATCGTCCCGTTGTCCTTGCAAATCTCTAGAGAACCTAACAGGTGTAGAGATATAAGGGGGTGGGGCGATTTCAAAGGTACCGTTGGAAGGACGACGAGAAAGGGGTTGTCCGCTAACAGAAATATCAGCACCTGTGACAAATTCTGAAGCTTCTAAAGCTGTCACCACATAGTCTGCCAATTCCGTAGCCACCTGAGGGTTCATACTGAGGTGATCGTAGCGTTCTAAGAGTTCGCCTCCCTGTGATATCACAACACTAAAGAATTCCCCTGTATTCATCGGTGGGTCAGTGCCTTCAGGGGCATCTTCAGGTAAAGGTTTAGGCGTGCTCTCAAGAATAGAAACCTTAATCCGCTCTACGCTTGCAGGTAAAGCTAATTGTCCGTCAGATGCCTCTGCTTCTTTTAAGATGAAACTCAAGGAAGGCTTATTGCTTGAGGTACCAATTTTAAGTGCAGTTTCTGCTGCTGGAGGTAAAGGCGAACCAGGTAATTTTGTACCGATACTAATTACCCAACATCTGCCCCCACCATTGTTAAACCAGCCATTTACCGCAAAGGGTAGGTAGGCATCAAAGTCTGTGTAACCGTCTGAACCTGGTTTTGCGTAGTACTCGCGATATTGGTCCCAGTTGGTCACCATCATCGGTTTAAACATCTCAGCATCACCGCGCACATCTTCAGTGAAGCCGATAAAACCAGCCACGCTCATGCTAATGCCTTCAATCGGTCGGCTACCTTTATCTACCTCTTCGACATATACGCCCGGGGCAAAATAATCTAATGCCATAAACTAATTCCCTCTGTTTAGTAATTCGTAAGGGGACATCTAATTTTTTGCTTTGTAACGCTGAGCTATCACAGGTGACATAGCTGGAGTCATGTAGCTAAAAAATTAGGGTGTATAGAATTACAGCTTAGATAGCAGTTAAACTAAGGGTTATTAGACTTAAGTCTAAACTCTTTAGAAATTATGAGATTTAGGCAGGGTGATTACAGGTAAGTACTTAGATATTTACTAGGTCGGTTTGGAGACACTACAGGGGATCCGGGGCATACCTCTAGGCTAGAAAATCGCTAGTTAGAAATCATATTTTTGGATGTAAGTACATGTAAACAATTGTAATTGCTTACATGTAACGGCTTAATTCTACAAAATCAGTCGTAATCGATGGAGCATAAAGCAATGATATGCCAACACCACAATTAGTTTCTGTTTTACTCGTTGAGGATGAATTACAGTTTCGTAGGGGGTTACAGACACTACTTACTTTCTATAATGATGACTGTTATCTACAGTTTCAAATCGTAGGTGAGGCGATTTCTGTGGATCAAGCGATCAAGTTAGCAATGGAACAAAATCCTGCCCTAATTTTATTAAATTTAGGCTTGCCAGAATTTGACGGAATTAAGGTTTTGGTTGGTTTGAGAGACCGAGGCTATAAAGGAAAGGTATTAGTCCTATCAGCACATCGTAAGGATGAGTGGGTGTATCGTGCTATGCAAGCTGGGGCAAAGGGTTATATTGCCAAGGATCGGGTGGGTAGCCAACTTTATGATGCAATCTCTACTGTCATGAATGATGAGATCTTCTTAGCCCCAGAAACTGCCACGAGTTTCTTTCGGATGTTCCATTTTTATGCGGGCCGATCGCTTCAAGCGGATCGAGAAGTACATTTAACCGAAAGAGAACATGAAGTTTTACATTGGTTAGTGCAAGGAGCATCAAACGAAGAAATTTCTAGCTATCTATTTGTGACTGTAGCAACGGTAAAAGCGCATCTGACCGCTATTTTTAATAAGTTAAGTGTCAATAGTCGCAGTCAGGCGATTATTAAGGCACTGAAGTTGGGATTAGTGATGACATAGCTTCGGCTCTGCCTAGCCACTGGTAACAGAGCCGAAGCCATCAGAATCAAAGGGTTTTATCAAGTCGTTATTATTTAGATTTATGGTTACAGATCTCAAGACTTGGCAAGCACAAAATCGGGATGCGATCGCGCAGAGATTAGAAGGAATCAGCGAACTCGAACAACAATATTGTTGCTTTGAGCCTTCTGGTATTCATTTTGTTGCGGTCAATAAAGAGGAATCTATCCTTCAACTGGCTTTATTTGGGCAAGTAGAGCTAAGCTCGGAACTGGTGCAATCTGAGATTGACCTTAAGCAACCACTCAATTTAAGTGCTTTCTATGCCCAAGCTATTTTGTTAAGTCTCGTATGGCAACCTCAACCCCAACGGGTTTACATGGCTGGTTTTGGCGGTGGCAGAATTCCTTTGGTTTTACATCACCATTTTCCAGATCTGAAGATCGAGTGTACCGAGATCGATCCAACCATTGTGCAAGTAGCACAGGAATTTTTTGGCGTTCAACTTGATGCAAGGCTCCAAGTTGCCATTCAAGATGGGCGCAAATACCTGGTAATGCAAGATTCCACAGTTCGTTATGATCTAATTATTGTGGATGTAATTTTGGGTAATGGTTATGCCCCCTATCGCATGGCAACAAGAGAGTTTTATCAGCTTTGCCAAGATCGCCTGAGTCAAGACGGCATAGTAGTTGTGAATCTAATTCAAAAAGATCCGTTTTATCTCGAAAAAATCAAGACGATTCACAGCGCTTTTGAGCACATTTATCTATGTCCTTTAGAAAAGGGAAATACAGTGATTTTAGCCACAAATCAAACTTTGCGATCGAGTTTAGAAATCATTGAGAAAGCCGCGCAAATTGCTTCAGAGCATCAATTTCCTTTCCCATTCGCCGATCGCGCTCAGCAGATAATAACCCCCGATCGGATCCACGAGTATTTACCCGATCTAGAGAAATCCCAAATTCTTACAGACGAAGCACCCCCTCAAGACTACTTTGAGCAATTGCCTTCTTTTAAAACTGTTTTTGCTAAGGTGAGTCCTGAGCATCCCTGTCCTTGCGGATCGGGTAGCCTATATCAAGATTGTCACGGTAAACCGACCCTTTAGTTGAGAGATATATGAGCAATTATCTTGCGATCGCGACGGTGACAGCTTCTCTGCAAAAGGTCTTACAGGAGGCAGTGCAAAATGATGTAGAGGGAGCTAGAGCCACAACTGCCGCTCCTAGCTCGATGGCTAGTGGTCTGCCAGAAACAGGAGTGAATATCTTTCTCTACCAAGTAGTTAGCAATCCTTCCCTTGCGAATGCAGATTCGACACCCTTTCGTTCTAAAGGTACGCCACTCAATCGTCAAGCCGCTCTGGATCTTTACTATATGATGAGTTGCTATGGTAATGATGCGGAACTGCAACCTCAGAGGATCTTGGGTAGCGTAGTACGCACGATGAACGATCGCCGAATTCTCACACCCGAATTAATTCGGCAGACCTGTAACGATCCAACATTTCCCTATTTGGTTGATTCAGACTTAGAAGATTACGTTCAACAGATTAATATCGTCCCAATCAATCTAACTCTTGAAGACCTATCCAAAACTTGGTCGGTGTTTTACCAAACGCCCTACGTGCTTTCAATTGCCTACAAGGTATTGGTTGTGATTATTGAGGGAGACGAAGGATTTAAGCGGGCTCTGCCAGTACGCGATCGCAACTCAGGCAATCTCACGCCTTTCCCCGCTCAGCCTAAAGTGGAACAGGTTTATGCCCAAACAGGAAAGCTCGATCCCATCTTGGCAGATAGTACGCTCTCGATCAAAGGTAGGAACTTACGAGGTTCTGTTACAGAGGTGAGAATTGGAGATGTGAGAGTGACTCCAACAGAGGTAAAAGAGCATGAGATTATTTTGCCGCTTAGTTCTGTTCCTATTGGTTCGTTATACGCAGGTGTACAAAGCTTACAAGTAATTCATCGTGCCTTAACATCTGCTGATGCAGGTTCGCGCTTGACCAGTGGCGTAGAGTCAAATGTTGCTCCGTTTGTGCTTTGCCCAAGCATTACAAAAGTAACCGTCACAGAAGTTGAAGAACATGACGAACTGCGTTCCGCTATGATTAATGTACTGGTAGATCTTGCGATCGGTAAAAAACAGAGGGTCGTGCTAGCACTCAATGAATGGTCGATCTCCAATCCAGTTTCTTACATGTTCGATCGCGAACCACTCGTAGCTGACACCCATAGTGTTTCAATTCCGATCGCTCAGGTCAAACCAGGAGAATATCTTGTTCGCATTCGCATTGATGGGGCTGAAAGCAAAATCGGCGTAGATACCGATCCGAATAGCCCAACATTCGAATGGTTCAACAGCCCCAAAATCACGATTTCATAGATAAACGAATCACAACCTACTAAATATTATGAGTGAAGATAATCTCGAGAAACAGCTCAATCTGGAAGTTGAGATGATGAGTACCAATCAACTAACTACCCTTGGCAATCAAGCGCAAGAGTTAGGACTAATTGCTGGACATGGGTTTCGATCTGGGAAATATGAAATTTTGCGACAGGGGGAATTTGTGCTTTTAACTCCTGCGGAAGCTCAGAAATATCTGGAAAATTTGATTAAAGAAATTACAGGCTAAATGGTCTTATCTACAGTAAGTACTTATGATAATTGGCATGCCATCAATCATGCTTATTTAATAGCGGCTCTCGCATCGATACGTTCTATTTTAGAGCAACGTATCGAAAGATTTTCTGACAATAGTAATGGCACTGCCCATATTGGTAGCGAATTTCAGTCAGACATCTATACCCCATCGCTCGATGGTGCACAAAAGCAGCCTCTCTCATCTGCCCAGTTTAATCACGCTCCTTTTGCCTTAGATCGCCTATGTCAAGCGCTTGACCTGTCACCCTTTGACCGAGATGTCCTGCTTTTATGTGTGGGCATGGAGTTTGATAGTGGATGGGCAACCCTCTGTGCCAAAGCATCGGGAGACTCTCAAAGAACCTATCCTACCCTCGGCTTAGCGCTGTCCATCTCCTCTACACCTGATTGGGTAGCATTGTCGCCGAAAGCTCCTCTAAGACGTTGGCGTTTGATTGACATCGGTGTTGGCAATGCGCTCACGACTAGTCCACTTCGTATTGATGAACGCATTCTTCATTTTTTAGCGGGCGTGCATTATCTGGACGAACGCTTAGCAGGAATCGTCGAACCGTTGCAGTTTCTACATTCATTAGTTCCTTCTCACCATCAAATCGTGCAACAAATGTCTGCAACTTGGGCAGAGTTGTCATCGGGAACTGTTTTACCAGTGCTGCAATTATGTGGCGATGATGTCAGTAGTAAGCGCGCGATCGCAGCCATGGCAAGTCAACAGACTGGGCTCAAAGTTCATGCACTCTCCGCCGAAATGATTCCCTCCGATCTCAATCAGTTCCAATTATTGAAATGTCTTTGCGAACGGGAGTACACGCTTAACGATACGGCATTACTGGTAGACTGCGATCAAGTTGAAAACCTCGATCCGCATCGAGATGTCGCCATCGCCCGACTCGTCGAGGTAATTGACTGTCCTGTGATTATTACCAGTCGCGATCGACGGCGGCAACGCCAGCGCCCAATTGTTACCTTTGATGTCCATCCACCTACCAGTGATGAGCAGCATATCATCTGGCAAGATGCCCTGACGGGCACAAATATAGTTGAGGTAGAGCATTTACAGACTCACATCGAAACCCTCGTTTCTTATTTTAGTCTCAGCGCTCCTGCGATCCAAACGATTTGCTTAAAAGCAAAGGGAGTCAATACAGAGATCGTAGCGCAAGCAAATTTAGAGCATACCCATGGGCAAGTAGATAAGAGCAACCACCAGCCTAAATTTCAAAAATCTCTATGGGATGCATGCCGTTCGCAAGCACGCCCGCGTTTAGATGAACTAGCTCAGCGGATTGACTCGGCTGCGGGCTGGGACGATCTGATACTTCCCGAAAAAGAACGGATGGTTTTACAAGATATTGCCGCCCACGTTCGCCAAAGGCTGAAAGTCTATGAGGATTGGGGATTTGCAGGAAGAGGGAAAAGAGGTCTGGGGATTACATCCATGTTTGCAGGAGGAAGCGGAACGGGCAAAACAATGGCAGCAGAGGTGTTAGGAATGGAACTCAAGCTAGATGTTTATCGGATCGATCTGAGTTCGGTGATTAGTAAATACATTGGTGAAACAGAAAAGAACCTTCGCCGCCTATTTGATGCTGCGGAGGGTGGTGGGGTCATCCTTTTGTTTGATGAAGCTGATGCCTTGTTTGGGAAGCGATCGGAGGTCAAAGACAGCCACGATCGCCACGCCAATATTGAAGTGAGCTACCTGCTGCAACGCATGGAAGCCTACCGAGGCTTGGCAGTTCTCACTACAAACTTAAAAAGCTCTTTAGATCAGGCTTTCTTGAGACGATTGCGGTTTGTCGTGCAGTTCCCCTTCCCCGATGCTAAACAACGACTGGAAATTTGGCAAAGGGTTTTTCCTAAACAAACTCCTACGGAGGGACTAGATTTCCAAAAGTTAGCAAAACTAAATGTAGCAGGTGGAAATATTCGTAACATTGCTTTAAATGCCGCATTTATTGCAGCGGATGCAAGCGAACCCGTGCAAATGAAGCATATCTTACAGGCTGCCAAGATCGAATACATCAAACTTGAGAAGCCTATGACCGATGTTGAAGTGAAGGGCTGGGTGTGAGCGATCTAAAATTTGCGATGCATCACCTTGATATTAAGTAACTCTAATAATTGTTAAGTATCGCCATCCCTTGATTTAACAGGCTTTGAGAAGCCCTACAATAGAATCATTAAATCACTTCCTTTCTAAGAGGTTAAATATATGAAACTAATGGAAATGTTGAAGCGGATGATGCAATACCTAAGCGATGGTGCTGCGAATATCTTTAGTCCAAACCGTGATAACTACCCTGCCACTGGCGTGCAACCCTTTTCTGACGATCCGCCCAGTGAAACCATTCACGGAACTAAATAGAAACGAATTGCTGTTTAGATAAGAGGCACAAACTAAATTCTCCTCTATCTATGTCTTGCTTGTGTATAGTTAACGAATAAATTTTAACTTCCTTCTAAGATGCGAGGGTGGGCGTAGCTCACCCTGTTTGCGTTTATGGCAGCTAATCCAACAGATCTGAAGTTTGGATATTCCTTTGACGACATTGGCGCTCGCTGAGAGCTTGGGAACCAAGCTCTCAGCGAGCTTTTTGATATAGTTGGTTAGGGGTTTACGCGACACCGTCGGATGCGTTGCCAAGGGCTTTGGCGATCGCTTGCAGTTTGCTGAAACCACCACCAATTGTTTACATTTTTTAAGTTGACTTTTTGAGCTATTGCCTTTAGTTTGGATTGTATCGTCTCATCGACTCCCCCCTCGATCCTTGAAAACTGCATATTTGCGTTGACATGCGTCGATAGCTTATCTAGAAAGGGTTTCAGGAACTCAGTTACCCTTGATAACCTGTCAATAAGCAAGTCTTATTGACACTAAATGAGGTGCGTCGATTGACCCCTCTAAAAGCTTTGCTAGGTATGACTCAAAAATGGTAGCCCTTGCATCTGCCCCACCCCGAAAGGGAACTGAAACGGGGCAGAAAGATCGAAGGTTGAAGAATGAAGATCGAAGAAATAGAGAAAGAATGAATTTGTTTGTGTAGGGGTAGCACCCCTGTGCCTACCCCGTAGAGATTTTGGCAACCATACAGAGACTGGCGTGCGAAAAATCCTAGGCGATCGCATAGAGATCTGGGCGATCGCGGGGGGATTGCCCCTACGGGTTTTTGGATGTTTTGTGATTCCTATCAGAATGCGTTTCGCAGAACGAAATTAAACCCTCCGATTTCGATCTTCCGCCTTCCCTCTTCCGTCTTTATTTTGTAGTGCTTATTGACAATAACAAGATCGAAAGCCAATACCCAGATAAAGCAAAAACCCTCTCGTTGAGAGGGTTTTAAGGCATGGACACAACTGGACTCGAACCAGTGACCCCCACGATGTCAACGTGGTGCTCTAACCAACTGAGCTATGCGTCCTCGAACAATCGGATTATCAATATACCATAGACCGTGAATTTAGAAGATACCTACAGTAAAAATTCTTCAAAAGGTATTGGGTTATAGATCTTGTCACGATCGATCGCAGCGAGAATCTTATTATCACAGCGATCGCTTCGCAAGCATTGACAGACGAGGTCAGCAACATCTGCACGATGAATCGTGCCCGAAATCTTAGGATTTTCTGTGAGAATGCCTTTACCTGTCGGTGGCTCAGACTTTAAGCCTCCTGGACGAATAATCGTATAGGTCAACCCACTCTCGATCAAATAATTTTCTGCCTGTGCCTTCTCGACGAGAACGCTACTAAGCGCCTGTAAAGCTTGTGGAGGAAGTGCTTCCGCACTATTGCCACTCCCAATCGAAGTAATCAAAATAAACTTTTTAACTTTTGCCTTGACCGCAGCATCGATCAAATTTTTATTTCCTAAAAAGTCAGCTCTTACCCCATCTTTGGGCAAACCACCAATGGTGCTAATTACCAGATCGGGAGCCTCTCGCAGCATAATTTGCTCTAGATCTGTTGAATTTAGGGCATCAGCGATCGCCACGAAAATACCCACTGCCCCAAACTCTACTTGGTAGGTGATGTCTCTCAACAGTGCCGTAATCGCATAATTTTGAAATAGAGAACTTGTCGTTAAGTTCTTGGCAATTTCTCTGCCTACACCACGACTAGCACCCGCTAAAAATATGCGCTCAACCATGTTGTCCAAAAGACATCACAACACCGATACGAATTTGTTTTAACTGTTAGTTAAATCAACTAAATTGATTCACTATATTAAAACGGGCTAGGAGGGATTCGAACCCCCGACACCGTGGTCCGTAGCCACGTGCTCTAGTCCACTGAGCTACAAGCCCTTAACTTGCATTAGCAAGAATAACACATCTTGATGCAAAACCCAAAAATTATCTTACTTTAACGTAAGCTTGGGATAATAAAAGCTGAAACCCTATACAGTGAGATTAATTTTATCCCCAAGGATTGGATGGTCGATCGTTAATGCTTACCCAGTAGCGAATGTCAGAAATTTTTAATACTTCCATTGCGGAAGCTTCCGCCCAAAAATCCCACCCTGCCCAACCTGCATTTTGGTCGCCATCATGAAACTCTGCCATCCGAAAACCATCCTCTTCTAAAACTTGTAGACCTTGGCGGCGACATTTCTCATCAGCAATGGATTGGGAAGTCAACGTCTTACCCTGCACATGAGGAACTGCGATCGCTTTGCCTCCAGACCAAGAACCTCTTAAGGCACCACCATTTGTAGTATTTGGGCGGGGAAGTCCTGCGGGTTTTGGTAAGCCCATCTTTTTAATGCCCAGTAACGGTAGAACTGCATGAGTGTCCGTATCGCCGCTATAGGCGTTGGTAAAAGCATCCGCACCAAATAAAGCATAGGGTTTCCCATTGAGAATGGCGATATCTAGTACGCACCAAGTCATGGCTTTGCGATCGGATTTAACTTCAACTTTAATAGTTGGAGCAGGGACATAAATGAATGAATTATTCATGGTTTAACCCACTTTTGCGATTTTTAAATTAAATTTCACTAACTTTACAAAGACCAAGCTATTCTCAAATGATGCAATGCCCGATCGCAGGATTGCTACTTTGGGAAATATACTCAGAATGTTAGCTTTAGCGCTACTTATATATTGATCTGTAATGAGTTAACATTGCAGAATATAACCTTTTCGATAGGCTGGGAAATTAATACGGCAATTCCCCCATGACCGCTTCTCAACAGTCAAATCCTTGGATAGGACGCACAGTTGGCGATCGCAACCGATATCGCATTACCAGCCGTTTAGGTGGCGGCGGAATGGGAGATGTTTTCTTGGCTGTAGATACCCTACTCGGGCAACAAGTGGCGTTGAAACTGCTCAAGGAAAAACTGCTAGAAGAAGGCGATCTGAGACAACGATTTGAGCGGGAAGTTTTACTCTGTGCCGCGATTCAAAGTGAGAATGTCGTACAGGTAAAAGACTATGGCGTGATCGATGAAGGCTACCCCTTTTATGTCATGGAGTATTTGCGAGGACAAACCCTAGGTCAGCTCTTGCAAAAAGAAGGACGTCTCTCTGTAGAGCGATCTGTAGGCATTATCAGTCAAGTTTGCGATGGATTGCAGAGGGCGCATAAAGGTGTGGTGATGTCTCATGACGGGGCGACCTCAGGCGAACTCATTCAGATTGTGCACCGTGACTTAAAGCCCGAAAATATTTTTTTAGTCCATTCCTCTCTGGGTGAACTGGTCAAGGTTTTAGATTTTGGGATTGCCAAAGTTTTTAGCAATGAGACGCCTTCTACCAATACAGGTTTGTTTATGGGCACTTTTCAGTATGCTGCTCCCGAACAAATTGAAGCCAGAAGAGATCTGGATCTACGCGCTGACATTTATAGCATCGGCATGATTCTCTATGAAATGTTGAGCGGCTCCGATCCCTTTGGTTGTAGCGCAGAGGCTGGAGGTACTTGCTGGTTGCGATCGCATGTCTACGAACCACCCCGATCGCTGCGATCGCAGCCCAATTGCGAGCATTTATCGATCAAATTAGAAGCCGTGGTGATGCAGTGTCTGCGGAAAGTACCTAGTGGTCGCTTCGCTTCTGTTTCAGCATTGAACCAAGCCTTGCAAACTGCAACGGGGGTAAAGGTGGACGCTAGGACGATGATGCGATCGCAGGCTGAAACAATTATCATGAAGCCTATTTTAGATGCTCCATCGCCCCATGTAACAACGCCTAGCACCCCGTCGGTGAGAGCGTCACAGTTTACCAGCTATTTTTCTTACATGCTGGCAAAGTTGGAGCCAATCTTACTCAATTACATTGGACCCATTGCACCAATCTTGCTAAAGCAAACTAGTTCGCAAGCTTCTAGCCCCTCAGATCTAATTAAACGACTACTTCAGCACATACCCCCCAACAAGCAGTCAGAATTTAAAGCCACTGTTAGAGCCGCGATCGGGACAGTTGATACCAACCCAAGCAAGGGGAAAAAAGTTGATGCCACTACCTCAGGCAAGGGGCAAAAAACTGCGCCTCCATCATTGCCTCCAGTGGTGCTGTCTACCAACCACCAAATTAACCAGAGTTTTATCGATCGCTGCGAGAAAGAACTAGCCGATACGATCGGACCAATGGCAGGCTTAATTTTGCAAAAAACCCTCGCGCAGAAACCTTCTTCTCAAGCAGAGTTAGTTGAAATGCTGGCAGAGCAGATCCCTAACCCCACCTATGCTGCAAAGTTTCGCCAACGCTTAGGATAGCTGTTAGCAATTAGCGTTTAGCCCTTTTAAAGACTTTACACGGTATGGCAATCATCCTACGGAATGTTCTAACTTATCTGAAAACCGAAAACTGAAAATCGATATTCCTACTCATGTCGATTTAGCATCTCCATTGCCATGGCTAGACTTAGCTTCATGCGATTAAACGCCTCGGCTAAAACGCCAATTTCGTCATGGGATGTTTGTTCAAATTCGGCATCCATTTTGCCAGTACTGACTTCTTGGGCAACTTGAGCCATGCGTTTGAGGGGCTTAATCACGGCTTGTTTTAAGAGTAAATTGATCAACAAAATCGCGATCGCAAAGATGCTACATACCGCCAGCATCACAAACAACAGGGATTGTCTGGCACTGCTAACAATTTCTTGGGCCGGAACAGAAATGATCTGAGCGCCAACAATCTCATTGAGCTTCCAACCAAAGCCTCCTTCACGTCCGTAGCTGGCTAGCATACTTTTTGGGGCAGCTTCTGGCGTACTGTGACAGCGCAGGCAACTCTCTTTGCCAATCGCAATCGGTCGGGCAATGTAAAACAAGTCACCGCCAGGAAAAGAACGAAAACCCGTTAATTCTTTGAGCCCCGACTCAGTCCGAAATCGTTGCACCAAGTCTGACTCAAAGCTATCTGCCTTATCGCGCAGGTTGGTAGGATTGAGTGTAGCTTCTTTATAAAAGAAGTCAGCATAGTCTTTATTTGTACGCAGATGCTCAAATACCTCTCGGGCTGAGTACCCAGGAACCGTCTGCGGTAAAAATTCTGCTTCAGTTTCTAATCTCGGGGCAAGTTGTGGATTAATCTGGGTGCTGGTGTAGTTACGCACAGAGTTCATAGCCTGAATCAAAACTAGGGCTTTAGAGACAATTTGACCTTCGGCGTTACGATTCAGGATTGCTGACAAAGCAAACCCGCTGATCGCAATACTAATTAGAAAAGCAATTAGTAGAAGTAGGTTAAACTTTGCTCCAAGTCTGAGATTTTTAAACATGGTGGCTTTACAATACAGGCAAGAAAAGTATAAACCCCATTTATGCTGCGTATTACTTTCTAAAATATGTTTTCACGTCGCCTATTGCTCAGTCACTTTCTACTGGGATTACTTATCAGTTGTACTCAAGAGAAACCTGTTAGTAGAAAAAAGCTGATTGTTGGCATTGTCGGCTACGGTGAGGGTAACAAATCTATCGATCAATATGCCCGATTTAAAGATTACCTATCTACTCAGACAAATTCAGTAATTGAGTTAGAGCCTGCCTTTAACGAAGTTAAAGCACTCGAGCAAATTCAACGACGCATCTGGTCGCTCGTATTTGCACCGTCGGGTTTGGCAGCGATCGCCATTTCTAAGGAACAGTACCTACCGTTGTTTCCCATGCAGGGAGTCGCTAATTTGCATTCTGTACTGGTTGTCAAAAAAGATAGCCCAGTGCAAAAAATTTTCGATCTGCAAGATCGGGCGATCGCGCTAGGACAGGTTGGTTCGGCAACTGGATACTACCTCCCCATTTACAACCTATATGGGTTAAAGCTATCAGAAATTATATTTGCCCCTACACCCAAAGCCATCTTGGAACTGGTAGATAGTGGAGCCGTCGCAGCAGGAGCAGTCTCCAAGCCTGAATTTGACCGATTTAGTCTGGAATTTGGGCAACAAAAATTCCGCATCCTTCAAACCAGCATGCAGAGCGTGCCACCAGGCATGGTCTTGCTTGCCCCAACGGTAGAGCGTAACGAACAAGAGCTCATCGTTGCTGCCATGAAATCTGCCTCGCCCACAATTATTGCTGAAGCAGGCTACATCACGAATGTGCCACTGCCTGACTATACTTTTTTAATCGAAGTGGTCGATCGCGTTAGACCGATTGTGACCCGCATTAAGCAAAAACCTGCCCCGCTTTACGAAGAAAAGTGAGAAACGGGGAAAACTTAAGATCGCGTCGCATCTTGTCATCCGTACAAGCATAATTGCCCTCTAAGATAGGTAGCAGATGTGGTATTTATTAGGCATTTTGAAAGCGCGTAGAGCGTAACACTCAAAGCCTGCTCCGTCACACATTCAATAAAAGTTGGTATTACGTAAGGGAAATCTATGGCAGCTATTGGCATCATGACCGCGCAAGTCCGACAAGAAAGGGCTGTAGGGCAGATTCATGTCTACGATGGCAAAGGTAAGGGCAAATCGCAAGCAGCCCTCGGTGTGGTTTTGCGATCGCTTGGGCTAGGCATGGCAGCAACAGAAGCCTCGCACCCCTTTGAAACCCGAATTTTGCTGTTACGATTTCTCAAAGGACCCGAGCGCGAATATGAGGAAGATGCCGCGATCGCGGCGTTGCAGCAAGGATTTCCACACCTGATCGACCATGTCCGTACGGGGCGAGCCGATTACTTTGATGCCGAGCATGTCACACCCCTCGATCGCCAAGAAGCCCAAAGGGGTTGGGATGTGGCGAAAGGCGCTATGGCTTCGGGGCTTTACTCGGTGATTGTGTTAGATGAAATTAACCCCGTCCTCGATTTGGGGCTGTTGCCAATTGATAAAGTCGTAAAAGACCTCAAGCACAAACCCGAACATATCGAAGTCATTGCCACAGGTCGGGGTGCGCCCCAAGCCCTGCTTGACATTGCCGATCTGCACTCAGAAATGCGTCCCCACGAGCATCCCAATGCCGAAAGCTATGGCGTCTCGGGAATTGAGATTTATACAGGGGCGGGCAAAGGCAAAAGCACTTCTGCTTTGGGTCGATCGCTCAAAGCGATCGGTACGGGGATCAGCCGAGATTTATCGCACCGCGTCTTAATCATGCAATGGCTCAAAGGTGGCTCAGGCTATACCGAAGATGCGGCGATCGCTGCCCTACGTCGCAGTTTTCCCCATGTCGTCGATCATCAACGCTGCGGACGCGATGCGATCGTCTGGCGCGGACAGCAACAGGAAATTGACACGATCGAAGCGCAACGGGGCTGGGAAATTGCTCAAGCCGCGATCGCTTCTGGGCTTTACAAAACAATTATTCTAGACGAACTCAACCCCACAGTCGATCTCGATCTGTTGCCCGTTGACCCCATTTGTCAAGCCCTTCTACGCAAACCCCGCGATACCGAAGTAATCATTACGGGACGTTGCTTGCATCCCCCCGCCTATTTCGATCTTGCCAGCGTCCATTCTGAAATGGTTTGCCATAAACACTATGCCGAGAAAGGAGTCGATCTAAAGCGAGGCGTCGATTTTTAAAGAATGGGTTAAACTAATCACTATGATAATTTTTGTTTAGACGTAGCTGTTGTAGACCATGGAATCACTGTTTTCTACTCAAGGTGTCATGATCATGCTGCTGGGAGCCTATGCGGTTGCCATGTGGATGTTTCTGACCAGTGCGCCCAAAGTCCATACATTGATGGTGTCTGATATGGAGCAGGCAAAATATTTTTACGAAGGGCAACTGCAACTGCCTACCGCTGATGTCCCTCTCCATTACTATTATGGCTATGAGCATGGGCTAACGGCTGGTACTGACCCGATCTATCTGCCCTCCGAAGCCAGACAACCACGCTCAAAATATTCAGCAGATTCAGAGGGGGCGTGGTATCAATTACAAAAAAACATTCAACTGCATGTCGTTCCTGGGGCAAATGTTACGGAACCCAATCGCGGTCGGCATATTTGCTTTAATCGAGACTGCGTGGAGCAAGTGTTGTTGCGAATTCAAATGAAAGGGGTTAAGCACAAGATTCGTAGCGAAAAACCACTCAAATTTTGGGTCAAAGACCCCGACGGTCAAATTATTGAGATTGCTGAAGTTGTAACCTAATCGAACTGCGAGATTCAGCGATTAAAAAAAGTTTGCGTTTCCTGCTAAACACGAGAAGCGCATTGTCAAACATGCTACCTAAGCAATTAGGTAGTTTTTTTATTTTGGACGGTGAGAACTCTCTAACCCGAATTCACGTTTGATTAGCTGGGATAAAACAGTTTATCCGTGTTGCTATATGCCCAAGCAATGCGATCGGGGTCTTTGGTTTGGCTCCAGTTTGGAAAGTCGGTAGTAAGTTTACGACGACCAATAGTGCCCGCTGCAACCTGAAACCGCTGTGCTAATTTAGTTTGATTAAGGGGCTGTGTGGGTTGTCTGTATGGTTGGGGTAGGTGGGTGACTGACTCAAATAGGTAGATAATAGTGCCGTTGTCGGTACAGTCAATACCTGCATTGTATTCTGCGGCTTTACCATCTAAAAAGGCTTTTGCGAGATCGTTAGGCTGATGGGTTTGCAGATTAAAATCAAGTAATGTGACTCTGCCCTGATTTTTCTGAATAATTCGATAGAGCGTTTGGTTGAGATGCGCAATTGTCTGTTGCTGCGCCAACCATCCCTGCTGCTGTTGGTTAAGCTTCTCGCACTTTTGCAGTTGAACCTTATAACTGACAATGACGAAGATTTTCCAGAGGAGATATGCACCACCAATCACGATCGCAATCGGTAGGATTGCCTGGACAATGGTGATGCAAATTCCCACAACGACAAATAAGCCGATGATGTAGCCCATGATAGATTCCCCAAAAGCCCTCGCGATGAAATATAGGTGTCTCTACAATTTATACTTCCGAATTAATTCCATTGCTTTGCGATAGTCATCCATTCGACGCTGTTGCTTAAAGATTTGTGCGGCATCGGTTAAGTCTGCAAGGGCTCCTTTTTTATCTCCCAAACGAATCTTGGTCAACCCTCGATTACCATAGGCTTCAGGATAATCAGGCTTGAGACGAATTGCTTCAGAATAGTCTGCGATCGCACCTTGATAGTCTTCTAAAGTTTTCTTGGTAATGGCACGATTGTAGTAGGGTATGGCATAGTCAGGCTCCAGACGAATCGCCTCAGAATAGTCTGCGATCGCACCTTGGTAGTCTTCTAAAGCATCTTTCGCATTTCCCCGATTGTTGTAGGCAGAGGCATGGTTGGGTTTGAGACGAATCGCTTGGTTGTAAGCTGTAATTGCACTCTGATAGTCCCCAGAAGCATAGAATGAATTCCCCCGATCGTAGGAGGTCTCGGCATCAGTTTGCTTTTGACGAGGGCGATCGCTTTCGTTTAAAGTAATTTCTTGGTAGGTATCTAAAGTATCCTTCGCATTTCCCTGATGGTTATCGACCGAGGCATTACCATCACCAACACCAGCTAGTACAATCGCCCCCGCTACAACAAAGAAAGTCCCCGCCTTACCTAAAAACACGATCGATTCTCCTCTGCTAGAAATGCTGTTCACTTTATCCTATCCCTAGATTCCTTTTTTGAAAATCACCGAATGATTTTGGGAATTTGACAAAAGGACAAAAGACTGAGACCAGAAGCTTGGTAGTCAAGCGATCGCCTTTTCAAGTAAAGTTTTGAATAATTTGCTGAAATTTCTCGTTGATTTGTAGTTACAAGAAAGGTGACAGCTATGGCTAAAGGTTTTGCTGAGTTGGGTCTTGCAAGTTTGTTGTTTTTCTTGCCCGTACAAGGGATATGCCCCCTACTCAATCTAGAAGCACAGGCACAAACAGACCGACAGACAGAAGCGGGTAGATTGATAAATCAGGGGTTACAGCAATATCGCAGCAGTCAGTTTGAGTCAGCATTTCGATCGTGGCAACAGGCGTTGCAAATCTATCGAGACCTTAAAGACCGAACAGGTGAAGGAAAAGTCTTGAACAATCTTGGCATTGCTTACTATAGCCTTGGACAATATGGAAAGGCAGTTGATTTCTTTCAACAGCGTTTGACAATCGCACGCGAACTCAACGATCGTAAGAGTGAAGCCAATGCACTCGATAGTTTGGGTCTGAATTACATTCAGTTGGGACAATATGAGAAAACAATCGTTTTTTACCCTCAGGCAATAGAGATATTCCGCAAACTTAACGATCGTAAAAACGAAGGAAATTCTCTCGGCAATCTCGCAATTGCGTACCGCGAGATAGGGCAATATGACAAAGCGATCGCTTCCCACCAGCAACAATTGGCGATTACTCGTGAGATCGAAGATCGCGCAGGCGAAGGTAGAGCACTCGGTGGACTTGGTATTGCGTACCGCGAAATAGGGCAATACGACAAAGCCATTAGCTATCTTCAACAAGATATGGCGATCGCCCGCGAACTCAAAGACCGTAACGGCGAAGCAAGGGCACTCAACAATCTCGGCATCGCTTACAGTAACTTAAAGAAACCTGAGAAAACAATTGCCATATACCAGAAGGCTTTAGATCTGCTACGCGAACTTAAAGACCGTGCCAGTGAGACAAGAGCACTTGGCAATCTTGCCATTGCTTATCGCGAACTTGGGCAATATGACAAGGCAATTGCTTTCCACCAGCAACAATTGGCGCTCGCACGCGAGCTTAAAGACCGTGTTAGTGAAGGAAAAGCGCTTGGTGGGCTTGGCATTGCTTACCATGCAAGCGGACAATATGACCGAGCGCTCGCGTCCTATCAGCAAGACTTAGCGATCGCTCTCGAACTTAAAGACCGAAGTGGCGAAGCAAGAGCGCTCAATAATTTAGGCTTTTTATTGGCTAATCTAAATCAACCCGAACTTGCCATTCTCAATTACAAACAATCCGTCAGCATCCAAGAATCAATCCGTAAAGATCTGAACGGTCTGAGTAAAGAAGAGCAAAAGTCCTTCTTGGAAACCGTTGCAGATACCTATCGTCACCTTGCCGACTTACTACTCAAACAAGGACGCGTCACAGAAGCAATGCAAATCCTTGACCTCCTTAAAATCCAAGAACTCGAAGATTATCTCAAAAACATCAAAGGGAACGATCGCACTAGTCAGGGTATTCGACTTTTAGAACCTGAAGTGGCAATCAGTCGTCAGTCGTCAGTTATCAGTTTTGAGCAGATTCCCACTTTGAATCACCAACTGGCTAGCCAGATTCAAAAACTACCCAAAGCAGAAATTAATAGGGTTCCTGAATATCTACAAAAGTTACCTCAAGGAGTTGTCTTAATCTATCCTCTAATTCTCGAAGAGCGCCTCGAACTCATCATCTTTTCTGCGAACGGTCTTCCCGTAAACCGTACCGTTGCGCTCAAAAAAGCCGATCTAGAGAAACTCGTCACTAATTTTCGTTCTGACCTGCAAGACTTCAGTTCTATGGATGTCAAGGATTCTAGTAAAAAGCTCTACGACGTTCTGATCGAGCCGATCGCATCTGACCTCAAACAAGCAAACGCCAATACAATTCTCTATGCTCCCGATCGCCAACTACGTTATATTCCCCTTGCTGCCCTCTACGACGGCAAGCAATGGCTAGTCGAGAAATATCGCGTAAATAACTTGATTGCCTACAGTCTCTTTGACCCAGATAGTAAACCCCAAGCAAATCTCCGCATTTTTGCAGGCGCATTTGGCGGCAAGGGCAGTGAAACTCGCTTTGGTCTGGGTGGACTACCTTCCACGATTCCTGAAGTCGAGAATATTGCCTCTACCTTTTCGGATACGACCAAGTTAGTCGAACAGAACTTTACCGCAAATGATACGAAAGCAAAAGTCATAGGACAGACAATTATTCATTTCGCCACTCACGCTGAATTTAAATCTGGCAAACCTTCAGATTCCTATGTGTTGTTTGGGGATGGTAGCAAAGTTACCCTTGCTGAGATTAACGGGTGGCAGCTTAAAGATGCCGATCTGGTGGTTCTGAGTGCCTGTCAAACGGGTGTAGGCAGTTTAGGGAATGGTTCCGAGATTCTCGGTTTTGGCTATCAGGTCCAGAGAGCAGGCGCAAAAGCTTCCATCGCTTCTCTCTGGACTGTATCCGACGGTGGTACGCAGCTATTGATGGAGGCGTTTTATAGAAGTTTGAAAAAGGGAAATGCCAGCATGTCAGCCTCCTTGCGGGAGGCACAACTCAGCATGATTCGCAAACCGATCGAATCGGGTGGCGTTAATTTCAATCATCCCTATTATTGGTCTGCATTTGTTTTAATTGGGAATGGTTTGTAGGTAGGTGGACATCATTGAATGTAGGAGTGAAAGTATTGGTGAATGTAAATAACATCAGTCATTCCATTAGATGGAAACAGCTCACAATGCCGCGAGAATGAATTCCACAGGATTGATAGAAGCTGTGTCAACCTCTATCAATTGTTGCTTCTCTTGGGGGGTGAAATCCTCAAAACTGGCTTTCTGGCTGACAAGCAGATCGACTGTGGCATCAGCAATATCGCGATTAGAACTGGTACGATCGCGCAATCTTTGCTCTAAGATCTCTACTGGGGCGGTGCAGTAAATCATCTGACATGGAATCTGCGCTTGAACCGCTGCTTTAAGCACTTGAGCGCGTAAGGCTAAGCGATCGTATTTCGCATCCAAAATCACTGTAAATCCTTCTTTTGCCAGCAAGATACCTAGTTCGCAGAGCTTGGTATAGGTTTTCTGCGTCATCTCAGGTGTATAGAGTCCCTGTCCCCCACGTTCCATTAGATCGATGCCAGCAATGTGCTTTCTCACAGCATCCGATCGCAGATGAATGGCGCCTAGTTTTTGGGCTAGGGCTTTTGCTGTCGTACTCTTGCCACTGCCAGACAAGCCCGATACGAGCAACAGCTTGCCTTGCTGGGGTTGGGTATATTCGTAAGCCAGTTGATAATAAGCGGATGCTTCCTGTTTTGCGTTCTGTTTAACATCAGCAGGGATATTGGGATCGTCTAACAAGAAAGAAGTCACCTTGGCACGGATATAGGCACGCATACTGCAATATAAAGGCAGAAGCTGCGCCGCCGCATAATCGCCCGTACTTTCAAGATAAGTATTTAAGAACGCATTCGCTAGGTCGGGTCTTCCACGAAATTGCAAATCCATAAATAGGAATGCAGCATCATAGACGACATCGCTATTGCGGAAAGGTTCGTTAAACTCAATGCAGTCAAAGATTTGAATCTTGCCGTTGTACAAGCAAATATTCTTTAAGTGCAGATCGCCATGACATTCCTTAACCTTGCCTTGGGCAATACGATCGCGGAATAAATCTTCATGTTCGGTAAAAAATTTCTCGGTATAGGCACGGGTGCGATCGAACTGATCTTGGGTTTGCGCAATTCCAATATACTTCTGCGTATGCTGGTAATTGTCTTCGGCAACCGTTCTTACGGCTGACATTGTGCCAAAACTGGCAATGCGATCGCTGGTGGCGGCATGGGCATGAAACGTAGCCAGTTGTTTGCCAATATCGACAACATTCTCTAGGGTAAGTTTTCCTGCTTCAAAAAGCTCAATGAGGAGATTGTCTTGAGAGAACTGTGGCATTTGAATCGCGTATTCCACAGGTTCAATTTCAGCCCGTTCTTGGGAGTCACCTGAAGCGAAGGCGAACTTGCCATCTTTTTCTACAATCCCTAAGACTCCTAAATATAATTCTGGTGCGAGGCGGCGGTTGAGTCTAATTTCCTCTTGGCAAAAATAATGTCGCTTCTGTAAGGTCGAAAAATCTAAAAAACCAAAGTTCATCGGCTTTTTGATTTTGTAAGCATATTTTCCTGTTAACAAAACAAACGAAATGTGCGTTTGCATTAACACGATGGGCTCTGTGACTTCATGGTCGTAAAAGTCAGCCGAGAGCATTTGTTCGATCAAGATGGGTAAGGACATGAAATCAAAGTTACAGACTAAACAGCAAAAGCGATCGCAAATTGAATCATATCAAGTTCTTTTCAATAGCAATAATTTATTTGTATCGTTTAGCAACTAATGGTGCAAGATCTCAGCTAGTGTAGTCAAATAGAATAATCAGATCGCCTGTTAATCCTTTGCTGCGAGAAAAGGGGGAATCTCTCATTCTTGCGATTTGAGATCTAACAAAAGAAGTCTAAAGGATTTGCATCGCTTCGCTTAAGTTTAATAATAGCTTGTAATAGCGAATCACCCCTACAAGAAAAAGAACTAAGGTCAATACGGCCAAGATAGGAAAAAACACAGCTAATCCCAGCGATACAATCAGTCCTATACCAATCAGCAAAATCCCCTCTGCATCTTTTGCAAGGTTATTCTTATGGATAAATTCTGCAACCTGTTTGAGAAAGATTAAGAAGGAGACATAAGCGATCGCTGAGATCGTCGTTTGAAAATCCGAAACAATTTTGGGAAGTTCTATGAAGTAACTCAAACCACCAATGATAATCGAAATTACATCGAAAACGACAGATATATAGATCGTTTCTTTCCCAGTCATTCTATCTGGAGCCGTTAAGCAAAACAATTTGCCCACAATAGCCATAATCTGAGCGATCGCCAGTGCAATTACAAAAGCGATCGCTACAAGTGCAACAAGTCCTAGGTTCCCAGTAAAGGGTGAAATAATGAGAATAATAATGCTTAAGACGGTGAGGGCAAGGCTGTAATAGAGTAGCGAAATCCCCATGGGTACTTTAGTTTGCTTAAGTTGCCTCGCAGGGTTTGGATTTTGTCTAGAATTATTTTGCTGTCTCATAGAGGTCTGAGGTTGGTTCCTTGCAGTTTAAAGCCACGAAAGTTTTATTGCAACCCACTACAATTCCTGTCAGACAAATCTCATCAGACAAATCTCAGGATTTTGACCTTCTCAAAGGCTCCTTGTTTTCTCGATTCTATGCAAATCGCTCCGATTATTTAGCAATCAAATATTGCTAAATATCAGACTGAGTTCCTCAAGTCCATCTAATAGGTTAGCAAGCCGATCTTCTAGCAGATGGGATAGTCGATCGGCAATGCGATCGCGGGTAACTTGACGAACGGATTGTAAATGCTCTTCCCCTTTGGGTGTGAGGGTTAACACGACTTGCCTTCGCAATTTAGGATGCTCGATACGCGTGACAAATTGTTTTTGTACCAAACGCTCAACCATTACAGAGGTAGAGGCACTACTAACGCCAAGATAATCGGCGAGTTCGGCAAGAGATGCGCCCATATTCGCCTGCAAAAAAGCCAGAGTACGTAACTGCGGAATCGAAAGACAGGAAGATTTTTGCTGGCGCACCTCGGTATGAATACATTGCATCACAGTGGGGATAACATCCATAACTCTCGTAGCGCAATGTTGGGATGAAATTGAGTTATGTGATGCATTCATCTTGACCAATTGGATGTAGTAATGTAGTAATACTAAATGTTAGCTAAGTTAACAATCAGAATACCTTAAATTTGCAAAAATGCGAACTGCTTGAAAAGCAAACTTGAGAACCATGCGACATCCTATTTTTTCTGCATTACTCTTGATTTCGGTTTTGATAGGAAGCCCCTGTCTGCTTACGGCTTGTGGGACATCTCAGACCCAGTCAGACAAAGCAGGGAAAGACGAGAAAAAGGCAGTTCTTGTGGTTTTGGCAGTCGCAAAACGCCAAAGTATCCCGCTCTTGGTGCAGACTACGGGTGTTGTGCAGGCCTACGCAACAGTATCTGTTAAATCTCAGATCGCGGGGCAGCTCGTCGAAGTTTATTTCAAAGAAGGGCAGGATGTCAGTCAAGGAGATCGCTTATTTACGATCGATCCGCGTTTGCTGGAGGCAAATTTGGCAAATGCGATCGCCAATCGCGACAAAGCCGCAGCCCAAGTAGCTCAGGCTCAGGCTCAGGTGGGGCAAGCCCAAGCGCAGGTACTCCAAGCCCAAGCAAACGTGGCGAGAGATGTGGCACAGGCAAAGAATGCCACGCGGCAGGCAGAGCGTTATACGGGCTTACAGAAGCAGGGTGTAATTAGCCAGAACCAAGCAGAGCAATTTACTTCTACGGCTGAGTCACAACAAGCGATCGTCGTCGCTAGCCAAAGTAATGTGGGCAATGCGATCGCAGCGGTAGATTCTGCCGAAGCCAATCTTGAAAATGCTAGAGCGGCTTTAAATTCGGCGGATGCTGTGGTTGAGAGTGTCAGAGTTCAGCTTACCTATACAGCAATCTTTGCACCGATTGATGGTCGTGTTGGAAAACTGAATGTGGATCGGGGCAACTTGGTCAAAGATAACGACACAAACCCTTTAGTTGTCATTAGTCAAATTACACCTATTTATGTGGAATTCTCGGTTCCGCAGCGGTTACTTCCCGAGATCAAAAAATATCAAGCTCAGAAAAAATTAACCGTAGAGGCAAACCCACCTCAAGATTCAGGAAAACCCGCGCAGGGCGAATTGGTATTTGTCGATAGCACAGTGGATGCCGCCACAGGCACGATCAAACTAAAAGCGCAATTTGCGAATCCACTCAAACAACTTACCCCGGGGCAATTTGTGAATGTCAAGCTAAAACTTGCTGAAAAGCCTAATGCGATCGCTGTACCCACCATAGCTATACAAACTGGGCAAAAAGGTACTTTTGTTTATGTAATCAAATCCGATCAAACGGTGGAAATGCGTCCTGTTACGACTGGAACCACTGTGGACAATTTGATTGCGGTTGAGAAGGGCTTAGAAGATGGCGAACGCGTGGTTATAGACGGACAATTTAATCTTTCGCCCGGAGTCTTGGTGAAAGAGCAAGAAAAAGGAAAGGAAGAAAAAGGAAAAGAAGGGAAAGAAGAAAAAGGAAAAGAGAAGGAGAAATAGAAGCGCTCAGGCATCCTTAAAAGCAAAGGAAAAAAGGAAACATGAATATCCCTGATTTAGAGGAATTTAGGAGGAGTAGATCGCAGCTCTTATAGAACGGGTCAAAGTATTTTTTATCCAATAGGTTTTCTATGAATCTCTCTGAAATCTTTATTCGTCGTCCGATCATGACTGTTTTGGTGATGATGGGCATTTTGATTTTTGGACTCGCTAGCTACCGTTTACTGCCTGTGAGCGATCTGCCGAATGTGGATTTCCCTAGTATTCAGGTGACGGCTAACTTACCCGGTGCTAGCCCTGAAACCATGGCATCCTCGGTTGCAACGCCTTTAGAACAACAGTTTTCGACAATCGCGGGCATTAGCTCCATGAACTCGACAAGTACGATTGGTACTTCTCAAATTACGCTGCAATTTGACCTCAGTCGTAACATTGACGGAGCCGCTCAAGATGTGCAGTCCGCAATTTCAGGTGCGGCGCGGAGGCTTCCCGCCACCATGCCCACGCCTCCTACCTTTCGTAAGGTAAATCCAGCCGATCAACCGATTTTCTATCTGTCGCTCAACTCAACGGTGTTACCACTATCAGAAGTCAATAAATATGCCGAGACGCAGTTGGCTCAGCGTATTTCCACGATTGATGGGGTAGCCCAAGTGAATGTGATGGGTTCCCAAAAGTATGCTGTGCGCGTACTAGTCGATCCGCAATCGCTTAGTGCCAAAGGCTTTGGCATTGATGAGGTTGCAACAGCGATCGACAAGGGGAATTCTAACCAGCCTACGGGTACGCTGAATGGAACGCAACAGAATGCCACCATTTCCACGAATGGGCAACTAACCAATGCTGAGGACTTTGCAAAAATAATCGTCACCTATCGCAATGGTTCGCCAATCCAGCTAAGCGAGATCGGGCAGGTGATTGATAGCGTAGAGAATGACAAATTAGCGAGTTGGTTTAACGGGAAACGCGCGATCGTGCTGTCAATTCAGAAGCAACCCGGAACCAATACGGTTGAGACCGTCGAGCGGATTCGCAAGATTTTACCCGACTTTCGCAAGCAAATTCCTGCTGCCGTGAATATGGAAGTGCTGTTCGATCGCTCCGAACCAATTAAGGAATCGATTGATGATGTACAGTTCACCCTGCTGCTGACGATCTTTTTGGTTGTCGTGGTAATTTTCTTGTTTTTACGCAATCTCTCGGCGACGATCATTCCCAGCCTAGCCGTGCCGCTTTCCTTGATTGGCACGTTTGGGGTCATGTTCTTGCTGGGCTACTCTTTGGATAACATCTCGTTGATGGCACTCACGCTTTCAGTTGGATTTGTGGTTGATGATGCTGTCGTTATGCTAGAGAATATTGTGCGCTATATGGAAGAGGGCGAAAAACCTTTCCGTGCTGCGCTCAGAGCCTCTCAGGAAATTGGCTTTACGATTCTCTCGATGACGATTTCGCTGGTTGCCGTGTTTATTCCTATTCTATTTATGGGTGGCATCTTAGGCAGACTGTTTAAGGAATTTGCCGTTACGATTAGCGTTGCGATCCTGATGTCAGGGCTGATCGCGATTAGCTTAACCCCAATGTTATGCTCGAGATTTCTACGAGTAACAGAACACAAACACGAAGAAGATCCCCAACTGCTCGCGATCGCCGCATCCGATCTTTCTCAAGAATATGCCCAAGAATATACTCAAGAATATATAGGTTCGGCTGGTTCCACAGATACAGTGCAAATCACCGTATCTGACGGTGGGCAAGAATATACAAGTTCTACGAGTCCTACAGATATCACTCAAACCGTCGGTGGAAACGGTCAAACGATTGCTGGAAATGTCCAAACGGTTGTTGGTGGAAATAGTTCGCCACCGCCTCGATCTGCTTCGTCATCCTTTTTGGCTCGTTTGTACGATCTATCAGAGAGATTCTTTATTAACATGCAGAATGGTTATGCTTGGAGTTTGAAAAAAGCATTTAAGCACCATCGCATTACCTCTACGCTCTCCGCCTCGATTTTAGTGGGAACCGTTGTTCTATTTGCGATCGTACCCAAGGGTTTTATTCCTAACACAGATATTGGCTATATCACCGCCACCACCCAAGCTTCTCCAGATATTGCCTTTGACGCCATGGTGCAAAAACAACAAGCCATTGTCGATATCATTCGCAAAGATGAGAATGTTAAAGCCGTAAACTCAACCGTTGGTGCAGGAGGACCCAATGCCACAGCCAATACTGGACGGATTTTTATCCCACTTAAGCCTCGCAATCAGCGATCGCTAAGTTCGGATGAGTTTCTGCAAGAATTGCGTCCAAAACTGACGAAAGTTCCGGGGATCAAAGTCTTTTTGCAAAATCCCCCCGCAATTAACATCGGTGGGCAGCAAACCAAGGCACAGTATCAGTTTACCTTGAAAGCCACGAGTTTTGAGGAATTACAGAAGTATGCGCCTGCCTTTGAGAAAGAACTGCGTAAATTACCCGAACTCCTAGATGTCAACACCGATCTGCAAATTAACAATCCCCAAGCTTACGTCAAGATTAACCGCGATCAAGCGGCTCGGTATGGCTTAACTGCGAACCAAATTGAGACGGCTTTGTCCTATGCCTATGGTACGAGGCAGATTTCGACGATCTATGCATCGGATAGTCAATATCAAGTCATTTTGGTTGTGGGCACAGAATATCAACGAGATCGCAATGGTTTGGATTTGCTCTCAGTGCGATCGCCCAATGGTCAATTAGTCCCACTCAATGCAGTTGCCACAATCGAGCGATCGGTTGGACCTTTGGTAGTTACGCACTCGGGACAACTGGCTTCGGTGACACTCTCGTTTAATTTAAAGCCTGGGATTTCGCTCGGTGACGTCACGGGCAAGATTACCGAACTGGCAAACCAAACCTTACCTAGTGATATCAGCACGGGGTTTCAAGGCTCGGCACAGGCATTCCAAGATTCTTTACAGGGTTTACCATTTCTACTGCTTGCGGCAATTTTCATCATCTACATCGTGCTAGGTATTCTGTACGAAGATTTCATCCATCCGATTACCATTCTCTCTAGCCTTCCCTCTGCGGGCTTCGGTGCGTTAATCACGCTCTTGGTATTTCGGGTTGATTTAAATATCTATTCTTTTATCGGCATCATTCTTTTAATTGGGATTGTCAAAAAGAATGGGATCATGATGATTGACTTTGCGATCGGCGCTCGCAACGACGGGAAGAGTCCCGTAGATGCGATTTACGAAGCCTGCTTGGTTCGCTTTCGTCCCATTATGATGACGACAATGGCAGCGCTGATGGGAACCCTACCGATCGCTCTTGGCTTTGGTGCTGGTGCTGAAGCCCGTCGCCCTCTGGGGCTAGTGGTTGTGGGTGGTCTACTGTTCTCGCAATTCCTGACGCTCTATCTCACACCTGTGTTCTATACCAATATGGAGTCTTTAAAGCGAAGATTTAGCAAGCAGCGCAAAACTGCTGTTGTAGAGTAATATTACGTAACGCATATAGCAAGTCTATTTGCAGGGTGGGATTTATAAGTTATGAGTTTTTCCCTACGATCTACGATACAAGGCAAAACAAGAATTCCTTGCGAATCATCCCTTGAACGCGGATCAGATTGATATTCAGTTTGTCAGCTATGGAATGGATGGAATAGGAGCAGCTTTTGCACTTGGCTTTTGTGCCGTACTAGTAGAAGGAAGCGTTTCACTATCAGGTGTGGCAATGTCCCCAGGTTGAATCAATTTGATCGTCATTTGATTTTGCTTGATCCAGCCCTGCTTTCTTAAAAATACTTCTTGAGACTTGCCCGAATCAAAAGTTTGGGGTAGCTTGGCGCGTAGTGCATTTACTCTTTGTTCGGCACTTTCGACCTCAGCCGAAATAGAATCTAATCTCTCTTTTTGCACGGCTTGATAGGGCATCAACTTCGTTAAAGCAATAATTGCTGCTGCCGACAAAAATATATTGACAGCAATCACAACGGCAGCTTCTAAGCCCTTTGTCCTGTTTTGCTGCGATCGCTGGCGTTTAAACTTTGCTTCAGCAGCCTCACTATAGCTAACTTCACGATAGTCAGAGAAAGCTATAACTGAACTTGCCTTTGTTGTTGGCGCTACAGATTGAGCATTTGCATATAGCGACTTTTGAGACTGAGATCTCAAGCTTCCTTGACTACCAGATTGAGTTGAAGCCTGACCAGTCGTTTGACCACTAGACTGATTGCCAGATAAACCACTCCGCGACGTTTCCTTACCTTGCTGATTGGTAGCAGGCTTTCGACGCAAGGGACGGTTAGGTTCTTGCGAAGATGGAAAGTGGGATGCGCCTCGTCTGGCAACCATCTAATGACCTCTAGCTAAATAAAGTTAGATATGATGACTAAGAATTGTACAGAGCAGAACCAAGCAAGAGCGCTAGAACTGCGGGGAACAAGGCGACAACCAGAGCTGTCAAAACTTGAGCCTCTGATAAACCCATAAATTAACTCCTTAATATAAGCAGATGATGTGATTTTAACAATACACTGTTGCTAGGAAAATTGACTAGTCATGCCAACAATTATCACTTAACTTTACGGATAATTGCTGCAATCATAGAGCAAGATCTGAATTATTAGAATCTTCACTGATTAGATCTGCGATCGGCAAGGGCTAAAATGCTTGGCTTTTCTAGATTTGGCATCTTTTTGAGATATCGATCCTTAATTGTTTGTGAATGTTGTAAGGGTTCTAGCCCTTGTAGGCAAGATGCCTATGCTACAAATTCATTACAACTCATTTAGGATTGCTATATAAAGCCTACAAATAGATCTCACGACCTGCCTCTGTAAATTTGACTTCATTGACTGTCAAAGCCTGATTTTGCATCAGGGTGGTTTTAATCGAAGCAAACAGGGCAAATTGTTCGCAGCTAGATAAAGAGGTCATGCGCCTTTGCGAACTTGGATCGAGGGTAATATCGACGGTGGCAACGCCATTTTCTAGGGTGACTTTATAGCCACTGACCCTAAAGCCATAAATTCTCTGATGCTCTAGCAAACTTCTTAAAGTTCTGGTTGCAGTTTCTTGCTCCGAACTTGAGGTAGGAATTTGTTCGATCGCGGCGATTAGGCGCTCGCATTGACTATCTGCATAAAAAATCTGCGTTGGTGTAGTCTTTGCATTAGCTTTTGGCAAATCTGGTTTCGGCAGATCGGAAACAATTGAGTCTGATGGAATTTGATAAGGATTTGATGCGGTGGTTAGTTTCTCTGCCGTCGGGCTTAAGATATGTTGAGGTTTGCCTAGGTTAGTATTTTCTGTCTGAAACGATTTTGCGGACTGCTCGGAGCGATCGCTAATATTCAAAGGATTTTGCTGAGCTACCAAATAGCCACATAAGATACTTAGACCTAATAAGCCTATGTATAAAGGGGGCTGCCAAGAGTTCTGCAAAATTTTTTTCATAGCACTGTAAAGATTCTGAATCGATCGGACATAGCTCAGTAAAGATCCTATCTTTTGACTGATAAGTTATGGCAAAAGTTTCTATTACATTAAGTTTCATGGTGTAATATTATGGTCTCGCACAGGATCAGTATCAAGCGGACTCACTCTCGATGACTGCACAAAAAATTCTGGTGATTGATGACAGCATCATGATCCGCAAAATGGTTAAAAGCATACTTGCGGACAAGTACGAAGTGCTGGAAGCCAATGATGGCAAAACAGGGCTTGATGCCGCAAGACGAATTTTCCCTGATTTGATTTTGCTTGATTTTGTGATGCCTAAATATAATGGGTATCAAACATTACAGGCGATTCGACGGGTCGAAGGTTTGCAAGATACACCTGTAATCATGATTTCAGGCTTAAAAGAGCAGGTTGCCGAACATGTGCCTGAGCCATTTGTTGGTTTTGAGTTTCTTGAGAAACCGTTTGAGGCAGAAGTATTAGTCTCTCGCATTCAAAGTTTACTCAGTGGCTCGGCACCTCAAAGTGCAGCTGAAGTCGTACAGCCAGTAGTCAGTCTTTCCGCACCGCTACCGCCCCCCCCTCTTAAAGAAAGAGACGTTACTAAAGGTGACGAGCCTAGCCTGCAAACGGTGATGGCGAAACTAACTTCAACCGAGACCCTATTAGTTCAGGGGATCGAGAACTTGGTACAGCGCGAAGTGGTTGCCAGAATTAATGCTTTAAGCGATCGCGTTGAAAAGCAAGACGCAGTCGTGGCTTCTATGGAACAGCGTCTAGATCGACTTCAGCAACTCCTCGAGCACCAAAATAAAGGCTTAATGGTGATTCTCAGAGAAATTAAAGCCTTGCAATCTGTACGTCAATAGACAATTGGCAATTCCAGCAATAACTTTTTAAAATCGTGGAAACGCACAGATTTTCACAATTTTTTGTATAGAAGTACCTCAAAGTTTTGCTCTATTTGGTTATGATAGTAGTGTTGCTCTAGTACGTTCAATTTTCGCAAACGATAAGCTGAAGTTAGTTTAGGAGAAAGCTATGGTTTTAGTTGCGCAGGCAAGCCAAAGTGAAAGAACCCTGTTCATTCAACGTACCTATGGCCATCTTGCAGGGGCAGTAGCAGCTTTTACGCTTTTAGAATTTGCTTTTCTGAATTCGCCCTTAGCTGGAATGATGTTAAATCTCCTTGCTGCCAATCGATATATGTGGTTGGCGCTTTTAGGAGGCTTTGCCCTATTGGGGTGGTTAGCAAGAGAGCTAGCTTCTCGAACATCTTCTTTGCAATCTCAATATATGGGACTGGGATTCTATGTGATTGCGGAAGCAATCATTTTTGTCCCGCTTCTATTCATTGCAATTCATTTCTCAAGTCCTTCGGTCTTACCCAATGCTGTTGTTTTGACAGGGGTAATGTTTGCGGGGTTGACCGCGATCGCTTTTACAACGCGCCAAGACTTCTCTTTTTTAAGAGGCGCGTTAACGATGGGTGGATTTATCGCCCTCGGGCTGATTTTGTGCAGCATTATGTTTGGCTTTAGCCTTGGGCTTTGGTTCTCGCTGGCTATGGTTGTCTTTGCCTGTGCTGCCATTTTGTATGACACCTCAAATATCATCCATCATTTCTCAACGGAGCAGTATGTGGCAGCATCGCTGGAGTTGTTTGCTTCGGTGGCACTACTGTTTTGGTATATCCTCCGCATTTTGATGGAGTTTAATCGTCGCTAAATTCAAACTGGACTTTGGACTAGAAAAAGAAAAAAAGGCAGCAGGTGCTTGGCACAAACTGCCAAAAGAGCAATGATCAATTAACCAAAATTGACATTGACAATAATGATTTTCCAGAAACTCCA
>NZ_CBDDRA010000040.1:0-42301 GCF_965232925.1 Tumidithrix helvetica PCC 7403 | reverse complement strand
CCCTTTCTTAATCATTATTCATCAAATGTCTCCAGATTTGCTACTTTTTGCCACTATTTGATACTGCCAATGTCTAGTGTTTTTTATAGAGTAGTTGTTGTAAATCATAACCTAAAAGCTTAGAAGACTTCTTCTGTGTTTCAAATTGACAAAGATAGATTCTTCTGTATGATTTATTCTTCAAATTTTCAGAAGAAGTTAACAATAAAATGGCAAGAAAATTATCCATTGTTATTAGTGAGGCGATGTCACTGAGCGGTTACGAAGCTGGAGTCATGTATGACGTTCTTAAAGCAATTTCTACATACAACGCCCAAGTGACAAGTGACGAACAACGCATTGAAGTTGACGTTGCTACAGATACGATGTCAGGCTCCCTCCCAGTCAAAAATCATCTTTGTAGCATTAAATCACAAAACGATCCATACAATAACTCCCCCAATACTGCTAGGGGAAAAGAGGTAAGTATGTATCGACTACCTCACTTTAAGTTAAGTCTAAAAACGATAAATTCCCATTACTAGATATGGGAATTGTGCAGGGTAAGGGAGTGTATAGTCTATCGCTTAGTTTTCGCTTAGATGTGTTTGGTAATCCCAATTATTTCACCTTAATTATGAACCCTTTACAGTCGCTAATTGGAAATATGGTCGATCTTTTCAAAAAGAGTCCTCTAGAAGGTGCGAAGCAAATTGTCTTAACTGAGGCAATTTCACTCGCCATCCAAAAAGAGCAGCATGAAAAAGGTCCAGATCTGAGGCATCAGCACCCTAAAAGTCATGGGCTTCTCCACGGATCGTTTACAGTCTTGAACAATATCCCCGATCGCTGCAAATTTGGGGTGTTTGCCACACCTAAGACATACCCGATTTGGGTTCGCTATTCTAACGGTTCGACCGCAAAAGAGCGAGGCGTGTTTAAGCCCGATCCCGAAGGTGATGTTAGGGGCATGGCGGTTAAACTCATGGATGTTGGCGGTCGCAAACTTTCAGATGACGAGCAACATACACAAGATTTTATTCTTGCCAATTACCCTGTCTTTTTTCTCAAGGATGTTCAAGATTATGTGGACTTCGCTACATTTAACGCTAAGCCTACCCCAGAGCTACAAGCAAAGCTAAAGCCTGCTTTTGAGCTTCTCCAGGCGATCGATGCCCAAAAGGTGGGGAATCCCCTCCTCATTCGTTACTGGAGTACGACTCCTTATAAACTTGGGTCTACTCCGATTAAGTTTTTGGTAAAACCTCAAAAGTCAGAAGTTCCCCCTGATCCCCTTCCTGATTCCCCTAACTATCTGCGCGAAGCGATGGTTGAGTTTTTTGCCACTACAGAAGAATCCGTCAAATTTGACTTTCAAGTTCAATTTTATGTTGACGAAGACAAGACTCCTGTTGAAGATCCGACCAAAGAGTGGCACGAGGCTGATGCTCCGCCAATTACCGTTGCCACAATTGAAATTCCCAAGCAAGCCTTTGACTTTGCAGAGCGCAAGCGGTTAGACGAGGGTCTGTCATTTAATCCTTGGCATGCCCTGCCCGATCATGAGCCCCTAGGCAGCATCAATCAGTCGCGCAGGAAAATTTATAAAGACAGTGCAAAACATCGCCGCGAGTACATGCAAGGACGCTCTCAAGAACCTCAACCCTACTCTCTCATTCACGACGATCCTAAATCACTGAGTTGAGTGACTAGAGGCGATCGCTTTCCTCAATCTGAACGACCCTCATGGCAGAGCCAATAAAAATATGAAACCTTATCTTCCCCAAAACGATCCAGAGCCCCAACAGCGCCGCGATTACCTGAACCGCCAACAACAGGCCTATCGGTTTGACTATGATTTTCTGTCGCCATTGGTCTTTCTCCAAGAAGTCCCTGCTGTTGAGAATTTTTCGGCTAAATATATTGCGGAGCGGGTACTTGCCACCGCTGAGATCCTGCCAAATATGCTGGCAGCGAAAGCGAGGGATTTTCTAGATCCGTTTGACGAGCTACAGGATTATGAGGATTTATTTACGGTCTTACCTTTGCCCAAAGTCGCGAAAGTCTATCAAACCAATAGCTCCTTTGCCGAGCAACGACTTTCGGGGGCAAATCCCATGGTGATTCGTTTATTGCAAGCAAACGATCCTCGCGCCGAAGTTTTAAAGAAGATTCCTAGTTATAAAGAAGAATTTGAGCCATTGTTCAACGTTCCCAAAGAATTAGCAAATGGGAATATTTATATTGCCGATTACACGGGAACCGATGCAAACTATCGCGGACCTGCTTTGGTGCAGGGGGGAACCCATGAAAAGGGTAGAAAATATTTGCCTAAACCACGGGCGTTCTTTTGGTGGCGACAAACGGGCATCCGCGATCGCGGCAAGCTCGTCCCGATCGCTATTCAATTAGAGATCGCTCCTGACAGCCATGTTTATACGCCCTTCGATCGCCCCCTCGATTGGCTGTTTGCAAAATTTTGCGTTCAGATCGCCGATGGCAATCACCATGAGATGAATTCTCACTTAGGGCGAACGCATTTGGTGATGGAGCCGATCGCGATCGGTACTGCCCATCATCTGGCAGAAAATCACCCCCTTAGCTTGCTGCTCAGACCCCATTTTCGGTTTATGTTAACCAACAACCATCTTGCCCAAGAGCATCTAATCAATCCTGGGGGAGATGTCGATGAGCTGTTAGCAGGTACTTTGGCAGAGTCTCTGGAGTTAGCCAAAGATGCCTATGAAGGCTGGAATTTACGTGACTTTGCATTCTCCACAGAAATCAAAAACAGAGGATTAGACGATCCCGATCGCCTACCCCACTACCCCTATCGGGATGATGGCTTGCTGCTCTGGAATGCGATCTATACTTTTGTGTTTGGCTATCTCAACTATTTCTACCCAACTACAGAGGCGATCGCGGATGATTCCGAACTCCAATCTTGGGCAAGGGAATTGTCAAGCCCTAAAGAAGCCAATGGAGGGAAAGTCAAGGGTATGCCTGCTCGGATCGATACGGTGACCCAACTGGTTGAAATTGTGACTGCGATCGTTTTTACCTGTGGTCCCCAGCATTCAGCCGTGAACTTCCCTCAGTATGACTATATGGCTTTTGCCCCAAACATGCCTTTAGCCGCTTATAGAAATATGCCCGAGCCTCATGAACTAATTACGGAGAAGGAAATCCTACAATTGCTTCCCCCTTACAAACGAACTGCTGACCAGCTAAAAACGCTTTACAGTTTGGCAGCTTATCGGTATGACCGATTGGGCAACTACGATAAATCCTTTCAAGATCTTTACCATGAGGACTATAGAGGCATCTTCGCAGATACTCCCATTCTCGATTTGCTCCGACAATTTCAACAGGATCTGAATGCAGCGGAACAGGAGATCGATGCCGACAATCAAAAACGCATCGTGCCCTATCCCTTCCTTAAACCTTCGCTAGTACTCAATAGCATCAGTATTTAGATTTCATGGGGAATGGAAGCATGAGTACGCTTCCCAAATTGTCTAATCCTCTCTATGAAGATTAGAGCGCGAAAGCAAACAGATATTGAATATTTTTTAATCAATTATGACCACTACTCTTCTTAAAAATCAAGGTAAGATTCAACGCCAACGTAAGGCGCAAAATGAGGATTCGTTTCAGACTCAAAGTCAGGTTCAGACTGAAACGAAAGTTCGATACCAAAGTCAAGTTCAGACTGAAACGAAGCCTCAAAGCCAAAGTAAGGCTTGGATCAATGGGCGCAATCTACACTATGAAACCTTTGGCGATCCATCCAATCCAGCCGTTCTATTGATTTCCGATCTTGCTTCGCAATGCCTCAGTTGGTTCCCATATTTTTATGAACCCATCGTCGAACAGGGCTACTTTGTAATTCGCTTCGATCATCGAGATATTGGTTTGTCTGATTGGATAGCCTCAGAGGAGTGGAATTCAAGTGTTTACAGAATTGAAGATATGGCTCAAGATGCCATTGGTCTTCTCGATGCTTTAAATATAGAGAAAGCCCATATTATCGGTGCGTCGATGGGAGGCATGATTGCTCAGCGCATGGCGATTAGTCATCCTACCTACGTGCGTACGCTCACCTCTATGCTCTCTGCTGCTGAAGCTAGCAAGCTCAAGTTTAATCTCAGCCTTCTTTCGGCGTTTGATGCCTCTAAACCTCCTTTAGAGGTGCAACTTAGGTTCTGGTCTATGTTGGCTGGAACTCGCTATCCATTTGACACCCAACATTATCAAGATTTGTATCATGAAGGTTTTGTAGTACGTCAAGGCTACAATCCTCAGTGTTTTATGCACCATCTCACGGCAATTCAGCTTTCTGGTACGAGACTTCACGAACTGGGGCGGATTCAAGCTCCTACACTGGTAGTGCATGGAACCGAAGACCCCTTGATTTCTGAAGCCCATGCCTCAGTCTACGCACAGGAGATTCCTAAAGCCACCTATTTAGCCCTAGATGGCGTGGGGCATGAAATCCCACAACCAATTGCTCCCACCGTTCTATCTGCAATTTTCAATCTTTTCTCAAAGGTATAAAATCATCTAAATCTCAGCGCGTAGACACCATCGTTCTAATCGCTGAAACCATGGAGAACGAATCCCCAAAATAATCGCTGCTGCAGGAAGTAAGGCTAATTGTCCGACAACACCGAGGGAAGAGCCAAGGGTTGCCATGGATAAGATACCTGACTGCGCCCGTTCAAACAGGACGATCGCTAGCACAACCAGTAACCCAGCGATCGTTACAACCGTTCGCCTTGGAATATTGCCAATTCTAATTTGTAAGGGTTGTCTCAGCCAAGACATGACCCATCCTCCCGAACGACCCACAGTGGTCAGTAATAGGGAAGGTTTAATGAGTTCTGGCAAAAAAAGAAGTGCGAACCAAAAGCTCGGTTGTAGTCCTAAACTGTAGACGGGGAAAAGACTAGCGCGTAATTCCAGATAGCGGCTGTAGAGCATTGCCACTAACCATTGCAATAAAAACTGAGGGATGCTCAGTAGATATTGTGGGTTCCTTACCAGTTCATCCACACTCCCCAAAATATTGGTAAGTCCATAGGCAAGCAAAATTAAGGTGCTATACAAAAGCACTAGCCCCAATGCGGAAGTTAATTTCTTAGGAACGTTCAAGGCATAGTTCGCGATCGGTAGCAATGCCGCACAGAATAAGGCAAAATTGCTTGCCCAGATGCCTGCGATCGCACCCGTAATCCCCAAAATCAACCACAAGCCCGCGATCGCTGCGATCGACCAGCTAACCAGATATTTCCATTGAGACTGCGCCCCCATCGCTAAACCTCGAATAGTATAGGCACTGGTTGCTAAACCTCCCAGAAAGGTTGTCACCAAACCCAGTACGCAAACAGGAGCGATCGGAGGTAACGGCTGTTTGGGTAAGTTAAAAGCCTGAGTCGCCCAGTTCGCGACTTCCTCCATTAAGAGTGTATCGTAAGGTTCGATCAAATGATCTGCGGTTGGCGATACGGCAAAACGACGGGCTCTGCCCTTAGCAAAATCACCCACCGTCTGAAATTCTGCGATCGCGCTTCCTGTAGCATCGCGTAACATCTCGCGCATCAAACGGGGTGGATGGAACTGTTCGTACAAACCTCCTCCAATCAGTAAATTGGGTGGTGCGATCGGATTCGCATCGCCCCGCATTCCTAAGACAATAGTGGTCATCAAACGACTGTCAACTCCAGCCAAATTTAGGGCTGTCGCACCGCCCATGGAATGTCCGCCAATGCCAATCTGTTGCGGATCTAGATTTTTTTTGTAGGCTCTGACAAAAGCGACAACGGCTCTGGCATCATCCAAATTTTTATCCTCAGAATAGGGACGGGCATAGGATTCGCCAAAGCCCCCCGAATCGTAAGCAAGAGCCGCGACCCCATGCCGCGCCAATTCGATCGCGAGGGGAGCCATCATTTCTTTGGTAGAGCTAACCCCATGACAGAGCAAAACCACTGGATATTTTGATTTTTGGCGAGATATTGGGGTGTATAACTTACCCACGAGGCTGCGCTTGGCATCGATCGGAATTTTTAAAGTCTCTAATTGCACCATGCTGGAGGAGTTACCCATCCAGCAAAAAAATAGTCCGACACATAGAACCAGACAGCTAACAATAAATCCCTTGCGATCGCTCACGCTCACACCTCCTTCTAATTTCTTCTAGACAGCCAAACTCCAAAAACTTTAGAGGTAAAGTCCTAGTAGCAAAAATGTAACAAACACCTTTCTGCTGCGGTATTCTCGCAGTCCTGAACCGCTCTTCAACCGCTTTAACAACTATTTCTCATATAGCAGTCCTAAATGATTTGAGCGTAGGGGCAATTCATGAATTGCCCCTACGCTCAGTGCAGAGGAAAGAATCTCTCATGTATCCCATAGAATCGCTATAGTGAGAATTACTGCCTAGATATCAATTTATATTCCCACAGTGCCGATCGCAAATTGATGTTCGATCTGAGGCAAAAGTAGCTCTAGATGCTAGACTTGCGGGTACAGGAGGGCACAGGATGACTTTTGTATATCAAGTTGGCGGTAGTTTACCTGCGGATGCAGCCAGTTACATCGAGCGGCAGTGCGATCGCGACTATTACGAACTGCTCAAGGCTGCGAAATATTGCTATGTGTTTAACTGTCGGCAGATGGGCAAGTCGAGCTTGCGGGTGCGGGTGACGCATCGGTTACAAGCAGAGGGAGTGACCTGTGCCACGATCGATCCGCAAAAAATTGGCGTGGAAGTTACCTGCGATCAGTGGTATGCCAGTGCCATCCGTAGTTTGGTGGGGGACTTGAACCTCAAGGGGCGCTTTGACCTGCGGGCTTGGCTCAAGGAAAGGGAAATGCTATCGCCCGTGCAACGCTTTGCCGAATTTATCGAAACCGTAGTGCTACGGGAAATCGATACCCCGATCGCGATCTTTGTGGAAGAGATCGATCGCTTGCTCAGTCTCAAGTTTGGCATGGATGATTTTTTTGGCTTGGTGCGATCGTTTTTTGAAGATCGCACCACAAAACCCGACTACAATCGCCTCACCTTTTCGTTTTTGGGCGTGGCAACGCCGACAGATTTGATTAAGAGCGGCAATACCTCTGGGTTTAACATCGGGACTGCGGTAGAAATGACGGGGTTTACGCTGGCAGAGGCAATGCCTTTGGCGCAGGGTTTAGCCAGTAAGGTCGCCAACCCGCAAGCCTATCTAGAGGAAGCGGTAAAGTGGACGGGCGGACAACCTTTTCTGATCCAACGGGTGTTGTGGCTGATCGAGAAGGAATTGGCATCCATGGCACAACCACCTGAAAATATTGCCCCATGGATCGAAGATTTGATCCAGAGGCGAATTATCTACAATTGGGAATCGCAGGACGCTCCACCACATTTGACCACGATCAGAGATCGCGTCACGAGTGTGGAAGAGAAGTTGCGCGGGCGAATGCTGGGCTGCTATCAGCAGGTTTTGGATGATGGAGAATTGGAAGACGATCGCAGCGAGGAGCGATCGAAGTTAAGGCTGACGGGTTTGGTGGTGAGAAGGGAAGGAAAGTTGCGATCGTACAACCCGATCTATGGGTTGGTATTTAGCCATGCTTGGGTAGAGCGACAGTTGGCGGATCTGCGTCCAGAGTTTTATGGGTCGGCATTTCGGGCATGGCAGGAGGCTGAGGAGGGACAAGATCGAGGGTTCCTATTGCGGGGAGAGGCGTTAGAGCAGGCGGAGGTATGGGCGCGGGGGAAGCGGCTCAGCGATATGGATGAGGAGTTTTTGCGGGAATGTCGGGAAGTGGAGAATCGGGAAAAAGATCGCAAATTGGAATTTGAAAGCGAAGCAAGGAAGACAGCTGAAAAAGCGAATCAGATTCTTAAGAAGGCGGAGCAGATCGCAAGGCGGAGAGTGAGTATTAGTTCGATAATTTTAGTTGGAACTTTGGTGGCAGCAGGCTCAGCAGCTATATGGGCAGCAAAGTCTGTCAATCAAGCAGACATGAAGGTTGCTATAGCAGAGGTCAAGTTAGAGAGTGTTAGGGCAAAAGTTGCTTTTTTAGACAATTATGGGATCGAAGCTCTTTTACTGGCTTTGGATGCGAGTTACAAACTCAAGCGAATTGAAAAAGATTCAACTCATCTAGAAGGAATAGAGCGGTTAGATATTGTACCGATCTTACAGAAAGCAATCTATCGAGTGTTAGAGCAAAATCGGTTGCAAGGGCATACAGGTGTTGTCAGGAGTGCGAATTTCAGCCAAGACGGCAGCAAAATCGTCACCGCTTCCGATGACAACACGGCGCGGCTGTGGGATCTCAAAGGCAATCTAATCGCCGAACTCAAAGGGCATACACGTGTTGTCAGAAGTGCGATTTCCCCAGCCTATAGTGCGAATTTCAGTCGAGACGGCAGCAAAATTGTCACAACTGCTTCAGATGACACGGCGCGGNTGTGGGATCTCAAAGGCAANCNAATCGCCGAACTCAAAGGGCATACAGGTATTGTCTGGAGTGCGAATTTCAGCCAAGACGGCAGCAAAATTGTCACCGCTTCCAATGACAACACGGCGCGGATGTGGGATCTCAAAGGCAATCTAATCGCCGAACTCAAAGGGCATACAGGTNTTGTCNGNAGTGCGAATTTCAGCCNAGACGGCAGNAAAATCGTCACCGCTTCATGGGACAACACGGCGCGGCTGTGGGATCTCAAAGGCAATCTAATCGCCGAACTCAAAGGACATACAGGTGTTGTCAGAAGTGCGAATTTCAGCCCAGACGGCAGTAAAATCGTCACCGCTTCCAATGACAACACGGCGCGGATGTGGGATCTCAAAGGCAACCAAATCGCCGAACTCAAAGGGCATACAAGTGTTGTCAGAAGTGCGAATTTCAGCCCAGACGGCAGCAAAATTGTCACCGCTTCCAATGACAAAACGGCACGGGTATGGGATAACAAGTTTGAAACTGATTTTGATCGCTTATTAATCCTTGGTTGCGCGAAACTGCACGACTATCTCTCCACCAATCCCTATGCCACCGATGACGATCGCCAGATGTGCGGCATTCCTCCAAGGCAAAAGTAAAACCCACCAGATCCCCGACTTTTTTTGCGAGTTTTCAGATCCCTTACGATCCTATAAAAAAGTCGGGGATCTCAAACTCATGCAGCATCGCGCCAAGGCAAAAGTAAAAAGGTAGAATTAAGCTAGAAAGAGATGAAGCCTTTTCGTTATGGAGATCTGCGCGATGCTCGACACACCCACCCAATATAAGCATATTCAACTCCAAGGCGACGGAGTACCTATCATTGCGGGTACAACTATGAAAGTTGTCGAGTTAGTGACATCTCATATTACCTATGGTTGGAGTCCCGAAGAATTGCATTTTCAATATCCCCATATTGCTCTCAGCAAAATTTATTCAGCTCTCGCCTACTACTGGGATCACAAACAAGAAATTGATGACGATATGCAACGTCGTCTTGAATTTGCCGAACAAATGCGCAGAAATGCCCCTCCCTCACCGCTCCAATCTAAACTTCAAGCCCAAAATTCCTAAGCTATGGCGATCGCGCTCTATATGGACGAAAACGTTCCACGTCAAATTCTACTTGGATTGCGGCTGAGAGGAGTAGATGTTCTTTCCGTTCAAGAAGACGGGCGATCGGGAGATCCAGACCCTTCAGTTTTGGCAAGGGCTAATGAGTTGCAACGGGTCTTATTCACTAGAGATGATGATTTTTTAGCGATCGCCAGTCAGCTTTTGCAACAAGAGATAAGCTTTATTGGTCTTATTTACGCTGCCCAGCAACTAGTGAGCATTGGTGATTGTGTAAGGGATTTAGAATTAATTGCCAAAGTTAGCGATCTGACAGACTTCTCTAATCACGTTCAGTTCTTACCGCTATAGTGATTTTTGAATTTATCTGCCTACATGCAAAACACATTTAAATGGGAAGAAAACAGATGCGCGACTTACACGATCTCTTACATGCCATCAAAGAAAAACCAGCCATGTATCTTGGTTCGCCTTCAGTTAGCAACCTCTTTATATTTCTGATCGGCTACAATTTTGCGCGGCGCGAACAAGGCATTCCTATCACCACCCAAGAGCAAAAATTCCTTGAATTTCAACCTTGGTTGCAGCAACGATTCTCGCTTTCCACTTCTGCATCGTGGGCGCGGATAATTCTTCTTTATGCGGTTGATGAAGTGCAGGGCTTTTGGCTATTCTTTGACCTGCTGACCGAATTTTTGCAACAATCCATTTCACCAATAGAAAGCAAAGCGAATTCCATATCCAAGAGTGAAGCTGCATAATGCACGATTATCTCGGCAATAACCCCAACGCCACCAACAGCGATCGCCAGATGTGCGGCATTCCTCCAAGGCAAAAGTAAACCGCACCAGATCCCCGACTTTTTTTGCGAGTTTTCAGATCCTTTGCGATCCTATAAAAAAAGTCGGGGATCTCAAACTCATGCAGCATCGCGCCAAGGCAAAAGTAAAAAGGGAAAAGGGAAAAATTATGTAGGGGTTTTGCATTTGCGTCGCCATTCTCCAATACCCCACATAAACTACCATTCGCAAATGCAAAACCCTCTTCGCTTTCACCGATAAATTGTCCCTGCGTTGTCAGGCATTGGGCATAGCATTCCCAAATCGAGGGAACCAGAGAATTTAGAAATTGTCGCAGGAATGCTATGCCCCTACAAACGTTTTTTTTGACTGCCACCTAAAATGACTGCATATACGCTATCATTAAAGCATGGGAATTAAGATAGTTGTTGACACCAGCGTTTTTGTGAGTGCCCTTATTGGCTCAAAAGGAGCTAGTAGAGAACTCATAAGACGTTGCTTACAAGGCGACTATCAACCATTGATGGGCAACGCCTTATTTTCAGAATATGAATCCCTCATTCATCGCCAAGAAATTATCGCCAAATGCCCCTTATCCCCTGAAGAAATTCAAGCATTACTCGCCTCATTTATGAGCGTTAGCCAATGGATACATATCTACTACCTATGGCGACCAAACTTAAAAGATGAATCAGACAATCATTTAATCGAACTAGCTGTAGCTGGAAATGCTCAAATCATTGCCACAAAAAATATTAAAGATTTTCAGAACTCAGAACTACTATTTCCAAACCTATCGATTCTCAAACCAGAACAAATTATCAGGAGTGACTCATGGCAACCTTAACCATCCGCCTACCAGACGACAAACACCTCAGACTAAAAAAACTCGCTGAGAGCCAAGGCTTGAGCATCAATAAACTCATCGAGGAACTCTCCACGATCGCGCTTGTCGAATTTGACACCCATACAAGATTTAAACTACTAGCTGCCCAAGGCGATCGGGAATTAGGGCTAAAACTGCTTGATAAATTGGATTCCCTGACTGAGTAGAAATAAGAGCGATCGCCTATAACCCCCACTTCTGCATTCACAATAGGGCGCGATCGCAAAATTTTTATGTCAAACCTAGCGATCGCCCCAAATTTGCCTTAGCATGACAACATCCCTCTCTGCGTCATGCTAAACCATGCCCCAACTCATCCCCACCGAACTCGAAGACGGAACCATCATTTATATCCAAGTCGAAGAACCCATTGGAACGGGATACACCCCATCCCCCAGCCGCACCCTCGATCCTAATCTCAAAGATGCAGCTAAAGAAAAAGCCATTCAAAGCTTTCAGTCAATGCAAAACCTCGTACGGGGCTACACGGTCAATACCCTCAACGCCTTTCGGAATTTAGGCAGTGCTGAAGTGAGCGAAGTTATCTTGGAATTTGGTGTCAGCCTCGATGCCAAGGCAGGTGTACCCTTCATCGCCTCAGGGGGTGCTAGTTCCAACCTCAAAATTACGGTCAAGTGCGCCTTCCCCAAGAAACCTGCCTAATTTTTAAACATTCCCCGCTATGGCAACCAACAAAGTACTGCTGCTATCAGCCAATCCAACCAATACCGATCGCTTGCGGGTAGAGGCAGAATTTCGCGAAATCGAAGCCTGTTGTCAAAAATCGACATTACGCGATCGCTTTGCGATTGTGGCAAAAGGAGCCTTGCGAATTGAGGATCTGCAACCCGTTTTGATTCAAGAAGCGCCCAAAGTAGTGCATTTTTCAGGACATGGGGCAGCAGAGAATGGATTGGTTTTAGAAACGGATGCAGGTACATGGGAACTGGTTGCTACGGAACCCCTCGCGGAACTGTTTCGCATTCTCCAAAATGGCATTGATTGCGTCGTGTTAAATGCTTGTTTCTCGCAGGTGCAGGCAGAAGCGATCGCCCAGCATGTGCCCTACGTCTTGGGTATGAATCAGGCAATTGGCGATACAGCAGCGATCGAATTTGCCAAGGGATTTTATGGCGCACTGTTTGAAGGCAAATCGGTGAAGGATGCCTTTGAGTTGGGTAGAAATCGCATCGCCTTAAAAAATATTCCCGAAGTTCAAACACCTGTCCTGATAGAACGTCGAGATCGAATTCCCAGACCAGTTTTACCGCTCCAGATCGCACTAGAAGAACCCGAAGGAGCGGTACGAATTGGTTCGCAATTCTACATTTCCCGATCGCCTCAAGAAGAACGTGCCTACGAAGCGATCGCCCGCCCCCATGCCCTTCTTCGTTTCAAATCTCCCGATCGCATGGGCAAATCTTCGCTTTTAGTGCGAACCTTAGAAGAAGCCCGCCGATTGGGCAACCGCACGACATGGATCGACCTGCAAAAATGCGATCGCAAATTCCTAGAAAATATGGATCGGTTTTTGCAATGGTTCTGTGCCGTAATTGGTCGCAATTTGGGCGTGAAAGCCAAACCAAGTGATGATTGGGATGATGTTTTTGGTGCTAACGGTAGCTGTACGGAATTTTTTGAAGAACATCTGATCGGTGAGGATGTAAAGGACGATCGCCCCCTAGTCATCGCGATCGATAATTTGGAACGAATTTTTGCTCACGAAGCGATCGAGGTCGATTTCTGCGGTCTACTACGCGGCTGGCATGAGGATGGCAAGCACAACAAGACCTGGGCAAAGTTGCGCGTGATTCTTGCCTACTCGATGGAATCCTATACGCCCAAAGATATCAACCAATCCCCCTTTAATGTGGGCACCGCGATCGATTTGGATGAGTTTACGCCGCCTCAGGTCGCAGAACTCGCCACCAGACATGGGCTGAACCAAGCCCACCTAGAGCCGATCGCCGAATTATTAGGTGGGCATCCTTACCTCATCCGTGCCGCACTCTATCACCTAGCCAGTGGCACGCTCCCACTCGATCAACTGCTCCGAACTGCTGCCACAGAGGAAGGAATTTTTCGCCAACATCTCTCGCGGCGTCTAGTAAAACTGGAACAAACACCTCACCTCAAAGACATCCTGCGATCGCTGATTGCATCCAATCGCCCCCAACGTTTCGACCTGTCAACCAGCGCTCAGCTCGATGCCATGGGTCTAGTCATCCGCACGGGCAACGGTCTAGAAATTCGCAACAACCTCTACCGTCAATATTTTCGCGATCGGCTACTTGGCTCCTGAAAAAACTATCTTTTGTTATTTGGGGCACGAATATGCATCCTACATATCCCTTTTTGGCGAAATTTGACAATTTTTGTTAAAACTGTAAAGTGCGATCAATCCGATCTGCCTAACAGAGCACTTAATGGGAGGTTCGCAGTTATGACAACGGTTAATGTCTCTTTGCCTGATTCCATGCGCGAATTTATTCTGGAGCAAATCAAAGAGGGTAGCTACAGCACCGTAAGCGAGTACCTGCGGTACTTAATCCGCCAAGAGCAAAAACGGGTAGCTCAGGAGAAACTCGATGCCATGTTGTTGGAAGGGCTGAATCGTAGAGAGTCCGTTAAAATGACGGACGAGCTATGGGAACAGATGCGATCGCGTCTTGCAGACAGATCTCAACAACAGAACAAGAATGAGTAGAAAATTGTTGAAAGATTTAATTTTTTAGGGGGCACAGGATGTTCAAATTGAAGTCATTAGAGTAATTCATGCGGCTCAAGATATTAGAGTTGTTGGGAAATAAAAACAAGTTGTGGACAGGGTTTCCCCTCTTCCCTTCCGATTTAAGCAACATCCAGATAGAAGTTCCATAAGCCAGTTGCAATCAACATTAAGCGGTCATCGAAATCAGTCACACGATTCCTATAAACGCCTGTCACAGCATTGTATCGCTCGATCCCTGCGCGAGCATGTTCACATTTAACTCGTTGCTGACTAAACTCTCGGATTTCTTGTTTCTGTTGAGCCGTTAACTCTTTACCTCTCGGTTTTTTATGGGGTAGTTGAACATTGATAAACTCATTTTGCAATCCCTGAAACCCTAAATCTCCCTCCACTTCTACTTCATTGGGAATATTGCCCACGATGTCCTCTTCATCCAATTGCCGTTTGTCATGTACACTCCCTGGTCTTGCTTTTGTCAGGATGATTACACGTTTTTGTCGGGTGCTACCCGTGATGTGCTTGCGAGTATGCCGTTTCTTCTTGCCAGAATAATGTTCTGTCTGTTTCTTGGCGTCTTTGGGACGTTGTACTGGACGTTCTGTGCCATCAAAGATCGCCTCCTTGATGTCTGGAAACCCTTCGATAAATTCTTCCATGCTCCGCAATTTCCGTTCTGGTAAGGCTTGTTTATACCCCAAGGTTGTCTCTAGTATTGGCAGCAGTCGATGTACCCAGTAATGGGCACAGGATCGGTCAAAGTTGAATAACACGCTCAGCAGGTCGAAGGTCGGATAACATTTGCAGTAGACCAGTATGTAAAGCAGTTTGTTATTGTGCGTAAGGTGGCTTTACGTCCCCCTCCTAGTCCACGTTTGCGCTCGATTTCGGGTTTGACAAGGCTTTGACGATATGCTTCTGTAAAGCTCGGTAATAGAGACTCAAAGGCTTTAAGGTTAAGCCCCGTCATTGCTCGTATTAGTCGATCTTGTTTAAAAATGCGTTCTAGGTTTAGCATTTACATCTCGTCTTCTAACTGCTTTGTTATTATCTATTATTTCCAAACAAGTCTAATATAGTTCAGCCTCACAAGGTTTTTCTTGAGGCTTGCAGTCTTTAGCACTATGTTCATTCAGCCCCAGGTTATAGATTTTGCTGCCTTCTATCAGCAATTTACTTCCATCATTTAATATAATTGGGTTTGAGAAATACCCTTTATATAGGACAGAACTACTCATCGTGCCATGAAACTTTATTGTGGTGGCTCCATTGCTTGCGATCGTAATCGATTGACCTGTTCCATTTCCACCCAAAAAATTAAACCATCGAGTGCCAATGAAGGGCAAGGTTTCTCGTGTCATCCATCCATTTGCCGTACAAGTGGATATTCCATTTTGGGGCGTCAATGTAGACAGACACCAATGTCTTGCACCATAAAAGACAACGCCATCTTTGATGTATTTTAGTTCGGAAATTGGCTTCCAAGGTTTATCAATGCCAGACTCATCATAGTATCGAAAGCGTTCGGCTTGAACTTCTAAACCTTCGTCGGTGGGTCCTATCCAATAACGCCCCGATTGAATGGAGTTGGATGCGGAATTTTGTTGAGAAACATCCGACCTTTTCTCGATCCACCAATTTCTCACTAAACTGTCTCGTCCGGCAGTGACGACATATAGCAGTTCTCCATTTTGATTGACAAACTCATATCGGCAAGGTGCTTCTCCTGTACCAGAGCAATCATTGATTTCTATATATCCGCGATCGAATATGGCCTTAACCACAGGACTTCTCAAGTTGCTCTCAACATTTGGGTTGGGTTTCCAGCCTTGTTCGAGAATAATTTGACGCGCCTCCTCATAGGTCATTCCTTTTTGGAGTGGTAAATCTTGAGATTTGTTTGCCGAGTTTGCAAGCGTAACTTGAACTTTTTCTGTGGCTTTGCTATTGACTCTATCCTTGCCCGTATCGATGGTTGTGCTGATTTGGGCTGGGGTTGATTCCCGAATAGTTGAAGTCATTGGACTCGAACAGCCGATCGCTGTTAGTCCAACCAAACTGGCAAGAATGCCTACTGCGGCGGTACGCATCCTGCAAGGAATCGCTGAGGGATAAGATTTCCAATATTTCATACTGCTCAAAAACTGACTGAATTTGCGAATGATACATTGTCGAGAACTAGCGATCGCAAAGACTGAAAAGAGAAGAAACTGAGAATGAATCTAGTCATCAAGAATCAAATTTTCCCTAAATCCAATCAGATTTATCCTTAAACCAATGGCATTTAACGACGCAATCTCTTAGGGCTTTGTTTCAATTTCACCAAAATCTACGCGTTTGTATAAATCTTGAAAACTAATTTCAAAATTCACTGATTCCAACGTAAGAACTGCATCGGTTTCTAAATACTCTGTTAAGAGCCACTTACCATCTTTCTGTTTGGTATATTGCTCAATACCGTAGCTGTTTTGCTCGATTAGGATATATTCTCGAAAAGTTGGGATAGAGCGATAATATTTAAATTTACTCGAGCGATCGCGTTCCTCAGTGGAGTCAGATAAAATTTCCACAATTAAGCAAGGATTGGTTATGGCAGTTTGCTTTGCATCCGTAAAGATGGGCTTGCCATCAGTCACCATCACATCTGGATAAGTGTAACGACTATACTCAGGCATCCATAAACGCATGTCGCTCATAAAAATGTCATAATCTTTCCCATTGATTGATAAGGGAAACAGACGACATACGTTGAGCGTAATTTTATTATGATTCGCAGATGCGCCTGCCATAGATATAATCTCTCCATCGACAAATTCACTTTTAAATTCGGCTTTCTCTTCTAGTTCGAGATATTCTGCTACGGTGTAGCGTTTGGCTGTTGCGAGTACCATGGTTATTCATCTCCCAACTTGGCTTTTAATTTATATTTTAGTTAGTTTTTAGATCGTTATGCACAGTGGTTTTCTGAATCTGTATAAACCGATTGGAATCACTGCCCATGACTGCGTCAGTCGCGTGCGTAAGTTATTCAAACAAAAGCGTGTGGGACATAGTGGCACGCTTGACCCTGCGGCTACAGGTGTTTTGCCGATCGCTTTAGGACAGGCAACCCGACTATTACGATTTTTACCTGAAGGTAAAGCCTATCGAGCTACGGTCAGATTTGGGATTGTCACCACCACCGATGACATGGAAGGAGAGGCGATCGCTACCCAACCATTTCCGCAAATCAGCTTGGCTGAGATTGAGGCTTTATTACCTTTGTTTCAGGGCAAGATCCAGCAACGTCCACCCATGTTTAGTGCAATTCACGTGGAGGGCGAACGGCTTTACAATTTGGCGAGGGCGGGTAAAGTCGTTGATGTACCGATACGAACCGTTGAGGTCAAATCGATCGAAGTCTTGGCATGGCGCGAGGGCGAATATCCCGAACTGGAGTTAGCTATTCAATGTGGGACGGGAACCTATATTCGAGCGATCGCAAGGGATTTAGGAGAAAAGCTCGGCTGTGGCGGCACTCTGTCTGGTTTAGAGCGCACCTTTAGCAATGGTTTCGATCTAAGCAGTAGTCTGAGCTTTGACCAAATCTCTGAGGCATTAGCACAGGATCGGTTTACGGTTCTGGCTCCCGATATGGGACTACAACACCTCAAGGCTGTTTACTTAGAAACCGAGCAGGCTAAACGTTGGTGTCAAGGTCAGGCGATCGCTTTCGAACCAGCAGGTTCTGTAATTCCTGAGGATTTGGCGGAAGATAAAGAAAATTTAGATAAAAAAATAGATGGAAATTTATTGGTTAGCCCCGATCGGGAAACTACGACTTATATGCGGGTTTATAACCAAGAACATCAATTTTTAGGCATGACAGAATTGAGGCAGGATGCATCCCGCAAGGAATCACAAACACTACACCCTTGTGTTGTTTTTGGGGATTGAGATTGCAGATTTAATCCTAGACAGACCCTTCTCGAAATCCTACAAAATAAGCCTTTAGAGCGATCCCCAAGGGTTGTTAAGAAAAGTAACAAAGTGCTATGGTATACATAATTAAAAAATTAAATTTCAAGGTTCAATTTCTTATTTAAGTCAACCATTCATCAAGCAATAACGGTGAGGTGAAAGCCAATTGCCAGATTGCTAAAACTGTATAAAAATTTTTTTTCACTCTGATTTACTGCCATGAATTCCTCTTCTCTTCCTGAATCCGATCTGCTAAAGCAACTTCTAGAGCCTCTGCTTGAAGACTTTCGCTACTGGTTTGAGCGATCGCAAGAGTTATTGGAGCGCGAGAAACTTGAGTTTATGTCTGAAGTCGAACAATCGACGCTCTTACAAAAAGTCAGAACTGCTCAGCAAGAGGTGGGTACGGCTACGTCGTTATTTAATCTCACGGGACATCAAGTAGGCATAGATGTAGAAACCATGATGCCTTGGCATAGCCTTTTGATGGAATGTCAAGCAGTTGGTATACGTTATCGCCAAACTAAAGCAAGCTAGGGGTTATGATCGGTAAATAAGTTTTTTAATGAATTGCTACTTTTTACGCTGAGAGTCATTTGATCTCTCATCCTTTTTTAACCTCCGTTTATTTATCGTTTAAAGCTTTTAGAGCAAAACTATTTAGGATCAAAAAGTTATGGTACAGGTTTTATACATCGTTGCCTTTACAGCACTTTCTCTCTTAGCGATTAGTAACCTAATTCGCAGCATGATTTCATTAGCTCAAACTGACTCTGGAAGCCGCAACAATGTTGTCAAGCGCAAACCCACTCGATTTACCCATCCAGAGTTATTGGATCGAGATGGTAATTTGACTGATGAGCCCCTCCTCGTAATTCGCTCTATGAGTATGGATGATGCACGCATGCATCTTGACGCGTTATACGAAGCATCTCCTAGCACTGATGCTTAACCCCGATCTCATGTCGGCGATCTAGCAAACCCTGCAATTTTCTGAAGATAGAGGATAAACGATTTAATAAATTTCTATTTTGGCGATAGTTTCGTCTTTTGGTAAATCATTCAGTCATCGTTCTTCGCTATTCTATCTAAAGGCGAATATTTCCCATCCTAAGCCTAGACAGTAAAAGCGAATTACTATACCAAGAGATAAATCCCCATGACTGATTGGCAAATCGCTGCCGAATTTGAAGATATTCTGTATCACAAAGCCGATGGCATGGCAAAGGTGACGATCAATCGTCCTCAAGTGCGCAATGCTTTCCGCCCTAAAACCATCACAGAAATGCTCCAAGCCTTTACGGATGCCCGTGAGGATACTGAAATTGGGGTGGTTTTACTGACGGGTGCGGGGCCAGCGGCGGATGGCAAATATGCTTTTTGTGCGGGTGGCGATCAAAAGATCAGAGGCGAAGCGGGCTATATCTCAGACACAGGTGTACCAAGACTGAATGTGCTGGATTTACAGCGGTTAATTCGCACCATGCCTCAACCTGTGATTGCACTTGTGGCGGGGTATGCGATCGGGGGAGGTCATGTTTTGCATGTGGTCTGTGACTTAACGATCGCAGCAGACAATGCCATCTTTGGTCAGACGGGCCCAATGGTCGGGAGTTTTGATGGCGGTTTTGGCGCATCTTACCTTGCGAGGCTGGTCGGACAAAAGAAAGCCCGCGAGATCTGGTATCTCTGCCGTCAGTACAATGCCCAAGAAGCCCTAGACATGGGCTTAGTTAACAAGGTCGTACCCGTTGAAAATCTAGAAGCAGAAGGAATTGCTTGGGCGCAGGAAATTTTAGATAAGAGTCCCCTAGCCATTCGTTGCCTCAAAGCTGCTTTTAATGCAGACTGCGATGGTCAAGCCGGCATTCAAGAATTGGCAGGCAATGCGACATTGCTTTTCTACATGACCCAAGAAGCCCAAGAGGGCAAACAGGCCTTCCTCGAAAAGCGCAAACCCAACTTCCGCCAATATCCCAATCTTCCTTAGCGAAGAGGTTGAAGTGATCGTTAAGATATTAATGGGGCAGTACTCAGCAATGGTGGAGTTACTGCCGCAGATCGTAGAGGCTTTATCAACATGAAAGTTAAACGGGTTATTTTAAATAATATTGGCCCATTTGAAAATCTCAAAATCCCTGTAGCACCCACTGAGCAAAATCCTACGAACATCACAATCTTTGTTGGTAACAATGGAACTGGCAAAACCTCTATACTGAGAGCCTTAGCTACATCCCTCAGTTGGTTTTTGGCTCGGTTACGTGCAGAGAAAGGCAGTGGCAATCCCATTCCCGAAGATGCCATTTTCAATGCAGCCAACGCCTGCGCTATTCAAATAGATGTCTATGATGCTCATCAGCCATCAACCTATCTCCAACTTAATGGGATTGGTGATTCTTTTGAGTGGATCTTAGCCAAAGCCAGACAAGGTCGTACATCTGAATACACAAGTCATCTTAATGACTGTACGAGATTAGCTAATTACTACCGTAATGCTATCACCCACGACGACCAAACCAGCCTCCCCCTGATCGCGTTTTACCCTGTCGAGCGCAGCGTGCTGGATATTCCACTCAAAATTAAGACGAAACATACGTTCTTGCAACTAGATGGTTACGACAATTCCCTTGTGCAGGGCATTGACTTTCGACGCTTTTTTGAGTGGTTTCGGGAAAGGGAAGATACCGAAAATGAATCGGGAATTTCTGAAGATGTGCTGAACCAACTGAAATCATTGGCTAGGATAAATCATGAGGTATGGCATCTGTTAAACGACCTCAACGCCTCAGCTAAAGATCGCCAATTAACCGCAGTTCGCACCGCTATTAGCCGCTTCATGCCCCAAATGGACAACCTCAGAGTCCGCCGTAAACCTCGACTCCACATGGCGATCGATAAAAACGGTGAGACGCTAAACGTAGCCCAACTCTCCCAAGGTGAAAAATCTTTAATGGCTCTTGTTGGTGATATTGCCCGTCGTCTTGCCATGCTAAACCCCTCCCTAGATAATCCTCTAACCGGACATGGCATTGTTTTGATTGATGAAGTAGATTTACATCTGCATCCCTCTTGGCAACGCAACCTATGTGATCGCTTAACCGAAACTTTCCCCAATTGCCAATTTGTGCTTACTACTCATTCGCCTCTGGTAATCAGCGACTGTAAAGATGTTTTGGTTTACACATTAACCAACGGTGAATTGCAAGAACTGCCTTCCCAATATGGGCAAGATGCTAATACTGTCTTATTAGATGTCATGGATATCAGCATTCGTAAGGAAAAAATTAATGACAAGCTTAACGATCTACTGGATGCCGTACAAGATTCAAACCTAGCCCAAGCTCAACAACTGCTTGCAGAATTAACAGACGAATTACGCAACACAAACAATCTCGAACTGGTCAAGGCTAAACTACTACTCCGTAAACAAGAATTGCGTCATGCGAACCATTAGTAAAGGGCTGGAACCATCAAGTTTGACTGTTTGGAAACGAGCAAATCCCCACAAACACTACACCGATTTAGATACAGATATTCGTCGAGATATTCGAGACTATTCCCTCAAAGAACAATTTTACCTTTGCGCCTATTGCTGTCAGAAAATCCAAGACATTAACACTTGCCATAATGAGCATGTAGAAGCTCAAAACCTGAATCCTAGTCGTACCCTGGACTTTTCAAATATTGTTGCTAGTTGTAACACATTTAATCAATGCGGTGATGCTCATGAATCACAACACTTACCCCTAACTCCTCTAATGACGGAATGTGAAACAGAACTTCGATTCAAAATTAGCGGTCGGGTAGAAGGGCTGAGCGATCGGGCAACAACCACAATTCAAGTCTTAAATTTAGGAGACCACGAAAAAAATAACCGCGCCCTAATCGAAAAACGTAAGCAATTGTCTAACGCATTGTTATGGAAAAACGGCATCAATCCCAACGAAGGGTTAGAGGATGAAGAACTGCTAGAGTTGCTAGTCGATGATCTGGCACAAACCCAACAGGGGCAACTAGAACCCTTTGCTCCAGTAGTAATAAACATTCTGAGAAGTTGGCTTCAAATCTAGATTCTGACTTTTACACCTTGCCAAAGCGCCGATCGCGTTCTTGATAATCCAGTAAAGCCCGATGAAATTCTGAGCGATTAAAATCGGGCCAAAGCGTATTGGTAAAGTAGATTTCGGTGTAAGCCATCTGCCAGAGTAAAAAATTACTCAAACGCATTTCGCCACTGGTGCGGATCAAAAGATCGGGATCGTAATTGCCAGCGGTATAAAGATGCTGTTCAAATAGACTCTCGTCGATTTCTTCCGATTTGAGTTCGCCTGTTTCCACCATCTCACTCAATTGTCGGCATACCCTGACAATTTCACGCCGACTGCCGTAGTTGATCGCTACGGTGAAATGAACAGCTTGATTATTTTTTGTATCTTCCATCGATCGCTGGATCTCGGCTTGCAGAGATTTTGGCAAGGGATCTAGATCGCCCACAAAGGTAATGCGGACACCATCACGTCCCATTTGCTCTAGTTCTTGGCGCAACATGCGCTCAAATAAGACCATTAAAAAGTCAACTTCTTCACTAGGTCGTCCCCAGTTTTCTGTAGAAAAGGCATAGACGGTGAGGGAATGAATTCCCCAATCGATACAACAGAGCAACAAATCTTTGATGACATCTACCCCCTGTCGATGTCCCACAATTCGGGGCATTCCTCGTCTTTTTGCCCATCTGCCATTGCCATCCATGATCACGGCAACATGTTTGGGCAAGCGTTGACGATCTAAATCAGGCGGCAGGGTTTGCAGCAATTTGGCAGTCATTTTCGTGGAGTTGATTTGCGTGTAACTAATGTTTTGAAGCTGATTTTTTCCCAAAGCCAGCCAAATCTCGATACGGTTCTGCCTAGGTTTACTGGACGGTAGGCAGCAAGTTTTGTTTCTAAGACTTCGCGCAATCGGGAACTGGTCACAGGGCGATCGAGTCCACCATTTTCGGCGATCGCGATCGAGCCCGTTTCTTCGGAAACGACAATGCAAAAGCAAGAACTGACTCTTTCCGTGATCCCCATCGCTGCACGGTGTCTAGTCCCAATTTCACGGGAGGCAGCCCGATCGGAGATCGGTAAAATTACACCCGCCGCGATCACGCGATCTTCTCTCATGAGGACAGCCCCGTCATGGAGCAAGGTAGTTGTTTGAAAAATGGTTTGTAAGAGTTCTTTAGACAAAACCGCATTGAGCCGCACTCCTAACACAGAAAAGTTATGCTCGTCGATCGGCTCGCCCGTCTCTACGATCATTAATGCACCCGTGCGATTTTGAGACAGTTCTTTGACGGCATCCACAATTTCATCGATCGCTGAATCAGATTCTACTTCGGTGGGGCGGCTTTGCATAGGATGGAGTAAAGAGAGCAGATCGCCTCGCCCCAACCTTTCCAAAAAACGACGTAACTCTGGCTGCAAAATCACAGCCATTGCCACAGATGCCCCTACCAATAACTTGTCTAAAACAAAGTTAAGTAAGCTCAGACGAGTATGATTGCTGATGATGCTTGCTAACAACAGGAAAATGATGCCGCGAATCATCAAGAGCGTACGGCGATCGCTGCTGAGCGCTAGCATCAAATAAACCAGCAACAGCACCAACGATACGTCGATTACCCTCAGCATGAATGCAATCGAGTCGATCCTGGTTAACCACTCTAACCACTGCATTCATAGTCCTCTAACTTAATCCACATTTAGCCATCACATTTAGCTTAACTACCTAAAGCCTCAATCTGTCAGGCAAACAGTCTTGACGAATTAGATCTTCACAAGTTTCTCTCTGGACGATCAAATTTGCGACCCCATCAGCCACCAAGAGCGCCGCAGGCTTAGGCAGTCGATTGTAATTTGAAGCCATACTGTAATTGTACGCGCCAGTTCCCAACACCACCAAAACATCACCTGCCTCGGTTTTAGGTAATCGGATGTCTTTAATTAAGATATCGCCAGACTCGCAATGCTTGCCAGCCACTGTAACGGTTTGCTCCAGCGCAGCGCTCATTTTGTTGGCAACTACAGCACGATATTTGGACTGATACGTAATCGGGCGCGGATTGTCAGACATGCCACCATCAACGGTAATGTAGGTGCGAATATCAGGTACGGTTTTGCTACTACCAACAGTATAAGCAGTGATACAGGCTGATCCTACGAGCGATCGCCCAGGTTCGCTGAGCAGTTTTGGTAAGGGGATACCTGCTTTTTGACAAGCAGACGTTACGCCTGCGCTCACTACTTTTACCCATTCGGCAATACTGGGTGGATCGTCAGACTCGATATAGCGAATCCCTAAACCACCACCAATATTGAGTTCAGCTAGCTCAATCCCGTACTTTTCGGAAGCAATTTTGAACCACTCGATCATCACCGCTCCAATATCTTGGTGGGGTTGCAGTTCAAAGATTTGAGAGCCGATATGCGCGTGAATGCCAATACAGTTCAGGCTGGACTTTGCTACAAATGCCAAAACTGCTTCAACGTCATTAGGATCGAAGCCAAACTTGCTATCTAGATGTCCCGTCTGAATGTATTCGTGGGTGTGGCATTCGATGCCGGGGGTAATACGTAACATCACACGCGGTTGTAACTGCTGCTCATTGGCAAGGCGATCGAGCGTTTGTAGTTCTAGCCAGTTATCGACGACTACAGTACAGCCTGAAACGAGGGCATAGCTAAGTTCTTCGACGGATTTATTATTGCCATGGAGGTATAGCAGTTGAGGATTGACACCAGCCTTCAACGCTGTGTACAGTTCCCCAGCCGAGACAACATCAATGCCTAAGCCTTCAGAAGCAGCGATCGCGCAAATAGCTAGACAGTTCCAAGCTTTAGACGCATAGAGTACCTGCGAACTACCTTGATAATATTCACGAAAAGCATCTCGATATTGCTGGCAAGCTGTGCGCAGACTGACCTCATCTAGGATATAAAGTGGCGAACCATACCGCTTTACCAGTTCGACCACATCACAACCACCCATTTCAAGATGATCTTGGGCATCGATCTTGGCAGTTAGAGGCATGAGTTGCTGATTGGGCGAAAGTGCAGACAAAATACTTTCCGTCGCTTGCTCAGATCTAGTTTGCTCAGACAGCTGTGTAGAAAAATTCGGTAGAACCGTAGTCATCGCGTATCAATCTTTATGAAGAAGTTAACTCTAAACCATTATAGAAGTGCATGAGAGTCTAGAGCGAACTGCTTTTATTTTTATCTCGGTTTTTTGGGTACTCGCTATCATTGAAAGAGCCACAGCCATAATGCTTGGGACTAACCAGACAGTTTGGGTTAAATCGGCTTTATTATTCACATTGCTCCAGATTGAGCGATCTCTCTAAAGCCGTTAGCTCGTCTTTATGTCCGCGTATCCAAAGACGAGATTCAGAACGTAGTTGTAAGCTGATTTCCTCTTGGCGCTCTGCCCCACGCCAGTAAAATATCCCCGCGATCGGCGAGGCAAGTACCAAAAACATCCAGATATTCTCTAAATCGGGGATCAAAATGCCTAGCACCAAGCCCAAACTGCCGAATCCGATCGCAGCCAGAAAGACCAACAATAGGGCAAGAGCCATACTGGGTTTCACTAGCCCTGTCATTACGACCAGTTCTTGGGCTGGATCTAGCTTGACCACTTGATACGATCGCGCTCTTAAATGATCTCTCACCTGTTGCAGTAAGCGATCGTCGTTTAAATCTTGAGATTTTAAAATTCGCTCTGTGGTGCGCTCTTTGACAGAACTTTTCAGAAAAGATAGCAACCCCACAAACAATAAAGCCGTTAAAAACAAGGTGGAATATAAAGCAGGAGCCGTTGAAGTCATTTAAAAAATAGGCTTTACGTTACAATATATGATTATAGTCGGCTGTTATAGATGTTGCTGTGTCGATACCGCAAGCCATCTACTCAAAGTAAAAGTTAATGTTGACAGGATAGCGGCAACTTTGTAACTTAATTTCAGAAATCGCTTAGGCGTTTAGTTTGCGTGTTTAGTTTGTGTGTTGAGTGTTTCGAGCATCGTTGGACGCTTTTGGTTAGATCTCTTAAAGGCAAATTAAAAACTTAGAGTAAACAATTATCGTAAAAGTCAGTTTTTACTAACCGAATTTTTGCGAGTGTAGTATCCTAACCATGTATTTATGGGTACTGAGCTTTTTAATAAGTCCTTGAGGCAAGTTAATTCATCCTTGAATGAATGGCTGAATCATCGTTTTTTAGTAGCGCTTTGTATTCGTGGAGCTAAGCTATTCCATAAGCATAGCAATCAAGCAGATCTAGCAATTTTTAAGGTGAAGTTTGGAGATGGCGGAATATCCCCTTAACTCTGGTTATCTAGATGACTCTTTGAAGCTAAAGCGCTTGATACGCACCTTGCGTAAACGTTGGTTGGTGGTATTAGCCACTTCTGTGACAGTTTTTGCGGGAACTGCCTACTATACATTTACGCGCACGCCCCTCTATCAGTCTTCAGCATCCCTGCTTATTGACAACACCACAATTCCTGTCGCTGCCGATCTGCCAAGTGTAAATCCGACATCTAGTGGAATTATGGTGCGAGATGCTAACCTCTCCACTGAGATTGCGATTCTCAAAAGTCGTCCCTTGATCGAATCAGCGATCGCTAAACTCAAAACCAAAACTGGCAAGCCCATAGACAATTTATTTGTGCAGACAGTGGTGGATAATCTCACCATTCGTCCTGAAAAAGACGCGATGGTATTGCGCTTAACCTACCGCGATTCCAATCCCCAAAGAGCGAGAGATATTCTAGAGTCGCTTTCAGATACCTACGCAGAGTACAGCCTCAAAGATCGCCGCACCAAGTCGAGCAATGCGATCAAGTTTATCGAAGCGAAACTACCCGAGGTCAGGAAGCAACTGGAGAAATCGGCTCTGGCAATGACTCAGTTTCGTAAAACCTATAACATTGTTGACCCAGAGTCTTATGCTGCCTCGGTTTACAAGATGCGAGAGAACCTAGAGCAACAAGCGCAAGATCTACAGATTAAAATTGCGCAAACCCAACGCCAATATGAGGAAATTCAGCGACAGGTGGGCAAACCTACGGATGTGGCGCTCAGTTCGGCAATGTTGGCACAGGATTCTACCTATCAAAGTTTGGTCAAACAATATCAAGAAGCCGTCACTAACTATTCATTAGAACGCACTCGGTTTAGTGAAAATACACCCAGCGTCCAAGGGCTCAAAGATCGGCGCGATCAACTGTATCGATTGATGCAAGCTCAAGCTCAGACATTATTGGGGAATAAAGCCCCCGTTACTGGACTCTCCACCGAAATTCCTGCGCAGGCTGGTGGCAGTTCAATCCAGCAAAATTTGGCAACTCAGCTATTTGATGCTCAAACTGCGATCGCGGTGCAACAGGCCCAGGTCAATAGTATTCGTAGTGCCCAATCTCAAATTTCTACAGTTTTTGCCCAAATTCCCCAACTCCAGCAAAAATATACAGAGCTACAGCGCCAGTTGGCACTGGATACTTCTATCTTTACAAAGCTGTCTGAGAAACTAGAAGAATTACGTATTGCCGAGGCGCAAGAGATCTCGTCATGGCGGGAATTAGAGCCTCCGTTTTTGCCCACGAGCCCAATTTCGCCAGATATTAATCGGAATTTGCTGCTTGGTGGCTTAGCGGGGATTGTGTTTGGTATTGCACTTGCTTACCTTCTTGAGCGCTCCGATCAACGCATTAGAGAAGTTGATGAAGTTAAAGAACTTATTGACATCCCCTTACTCGGAGCCATCCCTCGTACTGATATTACTTCCCTCAACGCAGCACCAGGGAAAGCGAGAGTGCTTCCCAGCTATAGCCATTCCGCTTTTAGGGAAGCCTTGAGTTCTTTTGCCCTCAACCTCCGCTATTTGGGTTCCGATCAAAGTATCAAAACGATCGCGTTTACCTCCGCAGTTCCCTCTGAAGGTAAGAGCACTTTGATATTTAATCTGTCCACAATTTTGGCAGAATTTGGCAATAGCGTGCTGCTCATTGACGCTGACATGCGAAAGCCGATGATACATCGGTTAGCTAACACCCATAACCGATATGGTTTATCCACTGCGATCGCCACCAACCGTCCTTGGCGGCAGCTCGTACAGGCAGGCGATACCAAGGGATTATTACATATTCTCACGTCAGGGCCGATTCCACCGAATCCCATTGTTTTGCTAGAGTCCAACAAAATGAGTGCGCTCTTGGAGGTCTGGCGAGAATCCTACGATTATGTTTTGATCGATACGCCACCTGTGGTGGGTGTTTCTGATGCTCAGAGTTTGGCTTCGAGAGTGGATACTGTAGTTTTGGTGGCTGCGATCGAACGTTCCACGCGTCCAGCGATTGCCAGAGCTTTAGAAATCTTGGCTAGCTCCCGTGGCAATGTCGCAGGTATTCTGATTAACCTGATCAACAAAACGGATAGTAGCTATCACTACGGCTACTATTCTTCATACTACTATCAATATCCTTCTCAGTTACCCGAAGGAGAAAGTGTCATCGCAGAAGAAGATGATGATGAAGACCTTGAACTTATTGAAGATGAAGATGATTTGGCACGAGTAAAAACGGAAGCATAAAGAAAAAAGCTTTACAGAATCTTCTTGACTCTACCCTAAGGGGATAGTGTGTACTAAAACCAAGAGGCAAGGAGGTTTGCAAAATGCTCAAAATCGGAGAATTTTCTAAACTCAGCCAAGTGTCTATCAAGGCACTGCGCCTCTACGACCAGATGGGATTACTCAAACCCATCTCCGTCGATCGCTTCACAGGATACCGCTTTTACTCGGCAACTCAATTGCCTCGGCTTAATCGCATTTTGGCATTGAAAGATTTGGGTTTCTCTTTGGAGCAAATCGATCTACTGCTAAATGAGCAAATTTCACCCGAACAGATGCGTGGAATGTTGCGGCTTAAGCATGCCGAAATGCAACAGCACATTGAGGAAGAACAATCGCGATTGCTCAGAGTAGAAGCCAGACTCAAACAAATAGAACAGGAGGATGTGATGTCAGACTACGAAGTTGTAATTAAAAAGATCGAACCGATGACCGTTGCCTCCATTCGTGAGGTCTTGCCCAACTATTTCGCTATTGGTAAACTTTTCCAAGAACTCAACGTGTATTTGGCCCAACAGGGAATCACAAAATTTGAGTATGATGCGGGAATCTGGCACGACCCAGGCTATAAAGAGAGCGATGTTGATAGCGAAGCCGTTTTAGCGATCGATCGCCCCGTACCAGAAACCGATCGCATCAAGGTCTACGAACTCCAAGGCTACGATGCGATCGCCAGCATCATCCATCAAGGAAGCTACAGTACGCTTAACCAGTCTTACCAGCATCTGCTGACTTGGATGGAAAATAACGGCTACCGCTGTATCGCGCCGAACCGTGAGTTCTATATTCAAGGAGGCTTCGAGCTTGATAACGAATCCTATATCACCGAGATTCAGTTCCCAGTAGAGAAAATTTAGGCAATATCCCAATTCCAAATTCCACAGGATAACGCCCTTCTGCTTGTCCTGTGGAATCTAGGGGAAACAAGGAAAGATTTCCCTTAAAGAATTTGTAAGATGCCCAGATTCACTGCGAAAAACCCTATGAGAATCAAAATTGTTTTCTGAATCTTATTTAAAACGGGTTGAACTTCGTAGGTAACCAACAGACGATCCTTCAACAACTCAGGTTCGGGCTTTTCCCACTGTTGGCCGTCATACCAACCCGTTTCCTCGTAGAAAATTTTCTGGCTCTGAAGGCGATTTTTTACATGCACCCATCCCGAGAACAATAGTAGTAAGGGCAAACAAAGCCCCACCGTCGAACCCGCACTACCCAAACAGAGAAATTGCCAGAGATGCCGAGCAGGTGGAAAGCTTACAGCCGCAACAGGGGCAGTCACCAGCCAAAAGCTAAGCCAGATCAGCACAATGATACGGAGATATGCCCAAAGATCTAGAGTTGCCCATCGATAGAAAAAAGATTCTTTGAGCGCAACGTATTCATTCAATGGTTGTTGTTCTTCAGGGATGGGGCAAGCCATGGGTAGCTAAATAGGTCTCCAGCAAATTTGACGACTATTTACAGGATAGCTGACAATCTAGCTTAAGGTAGTGAAGTCCGATCAAACCCAACCGTGACATCATGGTTCTCAACTGTCAAAGCTGCCAACATCTCGGCATAGGGAGACAGGTGCAGATGTGCCTTGCGCACTGATCCAAATAGCTCTAGCTTCTCAGTGATGACTGCTTGCATTGCCGCGATCGCGGCACCCATCGAGTCAACCAAATCTTTTAGCGATCGCGAACAAATCCCCTGTTGCAGGCTATACATATAGGCTTGCCGCACCTCTGTATTGACATTAAACTTGCAGACCCCAAGCTGAATGGAACGATCGATCGCTTCGGCGGGTAGTCCAGATGCACCATGCAGCACCAGCGGCACATGCACGAGTTTGCGGATTTTGGCAAGGCGATCGAAATCTAGTCTTGGTTCGCTCTTATATTCACCATGAACGTTACCAATGGTCACGGCTAGGGCATCCACTTTTGTAGCTCTCACAAATTCCACCGCTTGATCGGGGTCGGTCATTTTCGCTTCCTTCTCCGCTACGGTGAGACCATCCTCCGTACCACTGATGCGACCAATTTCAGCTTCCACGATCGCACCTTTACTATGGGCTAGCTCTGTCATTGCTTTGGTAAATGCCATATTTTGCTCGTAGGGTAAATGGGAACCATCTGCCATTACCGAAGTCATGCCTGCCTCCAAAGCAACTCGAATATCTTCAGCCTTGGTACTATGGTCGAGATGCACTGCGATCGGAACCTTGGCTGCACGAGCCGCTTCTAAACATAGGGCGATTAGTCCCACCCCACCAAACTCTAGAGCGCTGGGGTGAATTTGCAGCATGGCAGGACTTTGATTGACTTCTGCTGCTCCCACGACGGCTTTCACCCCTTCAAGGTTGTAAACATTAAATGCTCCGATCGCGTAGGAATTGCGGCTGGCTGTTTCTAAAAGTTCTCTGGTCGAGCTAAGCATAGTAGATTCTCAAGGGCTGATGTTTTCAATCCTATCGTTGAAGCGATCGTAGTCATGAATAGCTCATATGATTCTTATAGAACTCGTGAAACTACTTATGAATGATTCTTTAGCCAAGCCTCCAAATCTTTTATATGATTAAAATCTAAAATCGCCTCTGCTAGATTCTCAAGCTGCATTATAGATAGCTTAGAGATTTGAGCTTTTATTTTAAGATTTACCTTGCCAAACTTGCGAGTTAGTAGTCGCAGCAACATGGCAATTTGTCCTTTTTGTAATCCTCTTTGCTCAAATTCAGCAAGAGCCTCAGCAAGTACCTCAGCACGCGCTTCAGCAAGAGCCTCAGCACGCATTTCTTGATAAATGACAGATTCTTTCATAATGTCACTCCGCAATAAGCGCTGAATTAGTCCTTTCTCTAATAATAGTCCAGCGAGCATTGCCGTTGATGCCGCTACATTACTTTGTACTCTTGGATCGCCGATTGCCTCAATCTGTTTCGCAACCTGTCGTAATATTTCTTCACGATTGTCAGTCTGACTCAACACCGCAAAAGGTAGTAAACCAATCGAATGCTGAAACACCTCTGGTGGATGTTCCCATAAACGAACGACTTCAAATTCATGGTGTGTTTTAGGTACAGAAAAAGCCGTTTGATAGACAATCTCTGAAGTTGAAGGAACAAGATAGATAACTACTTGGCGCATTTGCTTTTCAGGGAAACGGCGATAGACTCGAATCCTATAGTCCATCATCCGAAAAGGCATCGTAGCATCAGGCTGAGTTTGGAATTCTAAATGTAGGACTAAGTTCTGAGATTGCAACAAGACCAGAGAGTCAGCCCGGATTGGTTCTAAGGAGAGTTCAGTAGGACTCAATTCAGTCAGGATAATCGGTTCCCCGATCAGCCAAATGGCAAAATCTTGAGAGAAAGTCTCTGCTAAAAAACGACATACACTATCAAACATGATAGCGATTTTAGCAGAAATCTTTTCCCTTTAACTTCTTGAGTTAAACCTTAGCTGGTTCGGCAAAGCGAATCTTGAGATAGTCATCTTCCATTTTGGCTCCGCAGGGTTGCAACATAGATAGAGCCTGAGGTAAAACCAGATTGCGACGGTGATTACCAATTCGGATATTTAGCTCATCGCCTGTCTTGGTGAGTTCAACCTTTTCCTTGGGAACTCCAGGTAAATAGAGATCTAAACGGAACTGATTGTTTTCGGTCACAACTCTGATCGTTTGTTCCTTATAGTAAACCTGCGTGGGGTCTTCATTACCATAGAGGGTTTCTTTGAGCCGTTCCAGTGCCTGTAAACCACACATCTCTTCGGAATACAAGGGGATCTCTTTCACAGGCAAGGGATGGAAATCTCTATGGATCTGTTCGCAATACTGTTTTTGTGAATCTTTCCAAGCTTTAAAGAAGGGATCTGTAACCGAATCTGGAATGATCCGATTGGCGATTACCATATCCGTAGCGACATTATAGAGACTGAGATAAGAGTGCGCCCGTAGAGATTCATTAATCACCATTTTCTCGGGATTGGTCACCAGTCGCACCGTCGTTGTGGTGTTATCGGTGAGAACTTTCTCTAACGCTTCTAGCTCTTCATAAAATTCATAGGGGGCATCCATCACATCTTTATTGGGTAAAGAGAAACCTGTCACCCGCTTAAAAATTGGATCGAACACAGGGCTGAGAATCTGTGCCATACCTTGAAGGGGTTTGTAAAATTTCCGCATGTACCAACCCGCTACTTCTGGCAAGGACAGGAGCCTCAAAGCTGTGCCTGTGGGGGCAGAGTCAATAATCAGAACTTCATAGTCTTTTTCGTCGTAATGCCGTTTCACCCGCACCAGTCCAAAAATTTCATCCATCCCTGGGAGGATTGCCAGTTCTTCGGCTTGGACACCTTCTAACCCTCTTGCCTGTAAGACTTCACTGATATATCGCTTCACGGCTCCCCAGTTGCCCTCTAGTTCTCTGAGCGCATCTAGCTCGGCTCCCCATAGATTGGGTCGAACTTCTCTGGGGTCATGTCCTAGCTCGATGTCAAAGCTATCCGCAAGCGAGTGGGCAGGATCGGTACTCAGTACTAAGGTTTTGTAGCCTAACTCAGCACAACGCAACCCAGTGGCAGCAGCAACAGAAGTCTTACCAACTCCCCCCTTACCCGTCATTAAAATAATTCGCATAGCTTTGTATTCAGACCGTCAGTCTGGAACTTTAAAAATCTTTACATTTTATTGAATTAATTCTAACACTGAGTTAGGGCGGACTTGCAGGGTAATCAAGAAAATCCACAACTACTCACTGTATGAGTAATTTCTCTGTGATTTCTCTAGGTTGATTGGGCAGGCACACACCATTCACTGCCCATACATTAGGTGTTTTGCCAAATGTTCTGTCAGGTGTTTTGTCAGACTACTCTTCCACAATTCCAAAGACCTGATTGAAGGTTTTTCGTACCTTGTAGCCCGAATCGATTGATTCTAGGGGGTCTTTACGCAGGCGGTGGCGCAAACAAAGCGGAATCACCCGTCTAATATCATCTACCGTGACTTCTTGATGACCTTCGAGGGCAGCGATCGCTTTGGCAGCACGATTGGTGACAATATCGCCTCGCAGCCCATCGACATCGAGATCGGCACAAATTTGTGAAATATTTAACCGATATTCAGGCGAAATGGACACAGAACTAAGTAGGGTTTGCGCTCTGACGATTTGGGCTTGTAGTTCAACCTGACTGTCAAGACAGGTACTCAAAAATTCTTGAGGATTTTGATCGAAATCTGTACGTTGCTCCACAATTTGCACGCGCAGTTCGGGTTTCTTTACCGTGCGAATTTCGGCGTACATGCCAAAACGATCTAACAACTGCGGACGTAGTTCGCCTTCTTCGGGGTTACCAGAGCCAACCAACACAAATCGAGCAGGGTGGCGAATCGAAATCCCTTCGCGTTCTACGGTATTCCAACCCGATGCCGCAGAGTCTAGCAGTACATCGACCAGGTGATCGTCCAGCAGATTCACTTCATCAATATAGAGAATGCCTCGATTTGCCTTTGCCAAAAGACCTGGTTCAAAAGCTTTGACACCTTCTGAGAGGGCTTTTTCGATATCGATCGTGCCGCAAACTCTGTCTTCAGTCGCACCGAGCGGCAGATCTACCATCGTCACCTGACGATTGGTAATGGCAACATGTTCGCCTCGCATTAAGCGTTGTCGTACTTCTTCACTTTGCAGGTCAGCATCGGTGGGGTGGCTACCAAAGGGATCGCCTGCCACAACTTCAATCTCAGGCAAGAGGTCGGTAAGGGCACGCACGGTGGTTGATTTACCTGTACCGCGATCGCCCATGATAATTACCCCACCAATTTTGGGGTCGATCACATTGAGTAGCAATGCCAGCTTCATTTCCTCTTGCCCGATGATGGCAGTAAACGGAAATACGGCACGTTTTTTGATCATTGGCTGGTTAGGCGATAGGGTTTGTGCTTGAAATTGAGTTGCAGTCAAGGTTCTAAACTTTAATAACGGTAAATATTATCCTAGCAATATAACTTAAAACGGGTAGCAATGAGCATTTAGGGTTCGGGGTGTGAGGTTTCAGTCCCAAGCGATCGCGAGTTCATTGCCGCTCTAAATGCTGCATCAATCTGCTTCACCAGAAATAAGCCTGCTACTGAGTTACCGATCTCATCTAGGGTGGGGCTATACACTGCGATCGCGCCCCGTTCTGGGATGAGGGATAAAATAATGCCACTTACGGCTGATTTAGAAGGCAATCCGACTTCTTGCATAAACTGTGCCGAGGCAGCATACATGCCGCAGGTTGTCACGATTTCAGTAACAATTTGACGATTTTTCTGAGAAATTCTAGAAAGTTGTCTAGATGAATTTTGCCCAGATAAATTTTGCTCGGATGGGATGCGATCGCAGGCTAACAGCAAACCTAAACGGGCACAGTCCTCAACGGTTGCCGATAGGCAACAAACCTGTTCGTAAATCGCTAACGCAGCATCGGCATTTTCGATATGGCCAGAATCTTCTAAAACTTGGGCAATTTCTTGATTGCGCCGATGGGAGAGCGATCGCACGGATGCCAACATCCTTTCGTCCAAATATAACTGCGTGCCTGCCTGTTGATTTAACCATTCACAAAAGCGATCGCAGGAGGGTAACAGAGAGGCGATCGCGATCGCGCCAGCATTGAGCATCGGATTTTGCGGCTTACCTTGGGGGATGACATTAAATGGCTCCGTAGAAGCAACGCGATCGACGCGATCGAATACCCGTTCTGCACCCACAGTTTCCAACACATACAGCAAGCTAAAAGGCTTCACCACGCTCATCAGTGGAAATGTGCGATCGATATTCCCTGCTTGCAAAATTTCCCCATGAGAATCAGCGATCGCCACCGCCACCCAATTGGAATCTACTTGTGCCAATAGGGGAATATAGGTGGGAAGCTTGCCTTGAGAAGCGATCGATCTAGCTTGCTCGACCCATGCCGCTAGCTGTGAGGTTGTAAATAAATTCAAGAAACTCTACAACAACAATAACGAAAATTTAATAGCTTTAAGGCGGGTTAGCAACGCAGGATTGCGTAATTTTTACCTAACGACTTTTCTTTAAATGATAGATTGTCAAAGGACTTTTTCGGATTTCTGCATCAACCTGTGCAATCAATTCATCAAGTTTAAAGTTCAGTAGATCGAACTGATTGCAGACTTCCTGCAACTTAACAACTGTTTTCTGGACTTTTTGCGGATCGGGCAGAACAGGGCTAGTCATAAGATTCTCCAATCATTTCTTGCTTCATTGACAGTGGCTTCTCCAGCATCAACAGTGGCTTCAGCTTGTTCTATGGCTTGGATTAACATCTCCACCATTAAAACAGGTGCAGATGGTTGAACTTCGGATACCTTTAACAGAAGAGTAGAAAGCCTTGAGTAAGAGGAAATTCCTCTCTCTTTCGTATTCTGTAGCTGCTCTAACACATAGAACATCTCTTGGGTCTCACCATAGGTATTGAATATAAGTAATTCCGTGGATGAGGCTGCATCAATTAAGATTGACAGCCTTCCAATCAATTTCAAGATTTTTTCAATGGTCTCCTTAGAGATTTCAGCCACTGGATTTTGAATGTGTTGTCAGCTTACAGTTTAGCATTTTGACGGTGCATAACGTTCATTGGTGAACAAGCTGCGATCGCATCTAGTACAAGATTATACAGACTTCCCAGCATATGTTTAGTAAGTTATAATAACTTTAACTGGCTACATAGCTTTTATACGGGAAGCTCAGAAAATGACTATTCAATAAATTGAGTCAGCTATATTACAGATCCCATCTTATGAGCAAGTGGAAAGCGATATTGCTACTGGAAAGCTAAACTGTTTGGCATATGAAGCAATGGATGACTTTAAGAGTGGATATTAGCAAATCTAAATAAGGATGAGAATTATGTCGATCGCTCCAATAGATAATCGTATTCGCTACGTCACTAACGCCGAAGGTGAGACCACCGATGTACTTGTGCCCGTTGAACTTTGGCAACAAATCCTTAACTCCATCAATTTCGATAGTGTCAGTGGTTTAGCCTTGATTGACGAACAGGAACCCAAGGAGAAAATACTATCTGACTTGCAAGAATCTGTGAGACTTGCCACCGCAGGGCAGACTTTTCCAGTCACTCAGCTTTGGGAAGAGGCTTTCAGCTAATTATGACCGAGGTTCGTTTTACCCTGCCCTTCATTCGTCGTTCTTCTACTCATCTATGCAAAATCAGATCGATCAGATGTGAGCCTAGAGGAGATTCAAGATGCTATTGATAAAACGTAGAGTAGAAAGATTCGCAAAAAATTGTGGCAATCTGGGTTTGAAGCGTCAGTAAACTAAAAACCTTGGCGAATCATTAGATCGTAGATGGGACGATTGGTGAGGCAGAGCCAGTGGCAGGTAAATAGATTGGGCTCTTGGACACCTACAGAAGCGATCGCGGGTTCAGCAGGAAACGGAATTAGGCGATCGAAGAGAACTTCAGCATCTTCTAAAGAATTTGGAGAAGACAAAGAAAACTGCATCAAATAGACCGAGGGTGTCACTTTTAAATGACTCAGTAGTTTGTAACCAAGATCGTATAATGGCTGTCTGAGTTTGTCTGGTAGGTGGAATGGTTGCTGATATTTGCCATCAGGTTGCTGTGAAATTACTTCAGCATAGAGAGGTCCTCTGCCTGTCCACACGATCGGAAGCCAAAAGTTACCATCAGCCGCATCCACAGCTAAATGTTCGCGTACCCAATCACGCAAACCTTCGATATCGTCACAGACCCTAATTAAATCCATCACACCCAAAAAATGATTTCAAAAGAAAAGGGTGAAGGAGTTACCCACACCCAAAAGACTAATTTTTTGACCGAGCCACTTAAACAAAGACAGGTAGGGCAGGAGAACCGAGCTGAACTCTGGGAAGTTCCAAACGTTGAGGACGAACGCGATTCGCCAAACGGAAACTCAGGCTTTGTAGCTCAATATGCAACTGGCGATTTTCTTTTTGGAGTGCTTCGACCTTTTGCTTAATCGGAACCATGCGCTCTGCAAACTTATTGCGATAGACATTAGGTAACTCTTGTACCACCTGTTCTAGCATCTTGGTGCGATCGCTAAGTTCTTGGACTGACTGACGTAGCTCAATGATTTCGCGATCGCGCTCCATGAGTTGGCTATGGGCGACGAATAATTGATCTTCGACACTCGCTAGCTTATTTGTGAGAATTTTTACATTCTCAGCATGTTGCTCAGACATTTCCTGACTAGGAATAAAAGCCGAATTACCCTTCACTAGCCTAAATAGTTCTTCGGACAATTGCTGAACTAACAAGTCTCGTTGCTCTAACTCTTTCTTGAGTTGACCGATTTCTTCCCGTGATTCTTCAATCGTCTTCATACATGTCCCTGATAGTCTGATTTAGGTTAAGGTTTATACCATAAAACTGCCAAACTGGCAATTTTTTAGAACTAGGCTTTTATTTCAGGAAAAAAATCGTACAATCTCAGCTTGATATACTACACTTGTAGTATATGTTGTCTAGTAAATTTTGTACTGTATTAGGAAATCGTTTATGCAAACACTTCATCACACCTCAACCACTGAAATGGAAGTTACTAGCATTCGTCTAGAACGCGAGTTGAAGGAAAAGCTGAAGGAGTTGGCAGGGAATCAGGGCTATCAAGCACTCATCCGCGACGTTCTTTGGCACTATATCGGCACACAGGAAACTGCAACGCCCAAGACAAAAATTTCTCGACATGAGATTCGGGCTAGTGTCTCTGCCACAGCTCAAAAAGAAGAAGCTTGTGCGCTTACAGGTAAAACAATCCGTCCATCTGAGTCAATGTTACTGGGGCTAACCAGTAAAGGCAGTTGGGTGCCATTAAGTGTAGATAGCTTAGCTGCTTAGTCGTCTGTCAAGAATTTTTTGTGGGTTAAGCCCCAAAAAAGTAGCGTTTCACTTATTCAAAACTCACAAATTCTGGCCCGTCAAACCACTGGCAGTTATTTTATTTATCTGGGGCAGTTTTACCCCAGAAAGAATCTTTGGGTTTTAGGGAACAACCAAGACAGGACAAGGAGATAGATTGATCACCTTTTGGCTAACGCTGCCATCGGGATGCTCTTCGGCTAAACTCATGCCCCTCGATCCCATCACAATCAAATCTGCCGCAACTTCATCAGCAATATCACAGATCACAAAAGCGGGCTTGCCTTCCCCAAGCTTTGTTTCGACTGGAATACCCATCTTGCTCAAGGCATCGGTGATTTCTGTAAGTAGGTCGGCAGTTGCTGCGCGATCGATTTCAGAGGTCTCTGCTTCTACCACCGACATCACAAATAGCTTCGCCTGATATTTATTTACCATTTCAACCACCACATCAAAGGCTTGACGGGCTTCTTGGCTCTGATTTACAGGAAACAAAATAGTCTTAAACATCTTTGCCTCAACCTAAATGATGCAATTAATCAGGAGTTCAAACGTAAGGGTTATTTAGATCTAACATATCACTCTGCGACTACCCTCAACACCGATCGCGCCGAACAAACTCTGGAATTACGTTTTTACATTGCAACCGCCCCACTACTTTACTTCATTGCTTCCATTACTCCTATTTTATCTTGGATAGGATGTGTATAGATATAACGAAATCTATCTAAAATTAAGATGATGTGTTTCATGCCAATGCATCCAACAACGCTAGTCTTGTTTATCTTGAATTTGGGATCTTCATTGTTAGGTGGACCAAGATTCAATCGAACTCAAAAAATTAATGATAATATTTTTCAATAAGCTGTTTTTGTTGTAAGCTATTACAAGTAGTTGTCAATTATGACACCGAATCTTAGAGATCGATTTTTAGATGTTGATACGCCTTTCAAAGACCTCGTTGTTGCTCATAATAGAAAGCCTTCAACCGCAGCAGCGATCGCTATAGGAATCGTAAATAAGTTGTAATTAATCTGTAGCGCAGGCATCTTACCTGCAAGGACTAGAAGCCTGCACTGCGCGCTCAAACAACGAAGGATAGTTACAATACCTCATAATTGCTATTAATTCTTATTAGGGTTAATGCTATCGAGTATTCACTATTTATTGTTCATTAACAATGGAGATTAAATGTCTAGATTGCCAGAAGTAGTCCACCTCAGTACTAGTCAGAGTTTAAGACGACTGGATTTGCCATTACTTAAGCAATTATCCCGTTATGTCAAAACGAGCCAGTGGGAATATTGCCAAGAACAAGATGAACCAAGCTCAATGGAGACCGCGCTAGCTCTACTCCACGATTATTTAAAACGCGAAGATCGCCCCGTACATTTGATCGGTCATAGCACGGGAGGCTTACTGGGAATCATGTACGCACAGAAATATCCCGATCTCGTTCAGTCTTTGACCATCTTGGCAGTTGGCGTACATCCTGCGATCGATTGGAAGGTACATTACTATAAGCAAAGAAACCTAATTCCCTACAGTCGAGAAATTGCATTAACCCAAATGGCAATGAGTCTTTTTAACTGCCAAGATCGTTATACGCTCAAGCGGTTTGTCGAAGCTTTAGAAAAGGATTTAGATAACTCGCTTTCACCTCATTCGCTATTTCAGCAAGCAAAAATTTGTCCTAGTGAAGTGCCCGTTCCTTTATTAGTTTGTGGCAGCCTCGATGATTACGTAATAGATGCGAAAGCCCTTCAAACATGGTTGCTATGGTTCAAGCAAGGCGATCGCCTATGGGAATGCCCTCAAGGAAATCATTTCTTTCATTACTTCTATCCACAAGATGTCTGCGAGCAAATCATTCAGTTTTGGAATACACTCAGCTATCCTTTAGAGACCTTGGCTCCTATGGAATTTTTGAATATGCGCTCTTAACAGGTGAGAGCTAGACTCTATTTATACCAATTTTATTTAGATTTGCAACAGATCGAGATTTGAGTTCCGCGCGGAGCGCGGTCTTTCAAAAGATAATGCGTCGCATTATCTTTTGAAAATGGTATTAAATTCCGCAGAAAAAATGGCAGAAATCATTTCCTGTGGCATAGCACTTATCTCAACTCGAAGCCTCTGGCTCATAGATGGAGAGTCTTTAAGGATTTGGTTGGAGTGATTTGTGAGGATATTCTAAACATGCCCGATCTAGTTGGATTTAAGACGGCTGAGAATCGTATTGGTTGGGGCAGTTTGTAAAATCTTTTGAATTAAGGCTTTTGCGCCCGATCGCCCCCAGCCGCTACTTTGTTCTAGATCCCGATGCAGCGATCGCAACATCCAAGGTAGGGTGATTCCAGTCCAGCCAATCTGGGCAAATTGTGGAATATCACTCAATCCAAAGTTCGCGCCAGAAAAAGATCCAAAATTAGAGCTAAAGGAAAAATTCCAACCGAGATCGCTTCCGATCGCAATGCCCAGCCCTCCGAGTATGAGAGAATTCAGCGCGATCGCTCCCAGCCAATTCAAGGATTGCTGAAGTGGAAAGCCCCAGATCCACACTGCCAAGAGCAAACTGTCGATCGCCCCACTAATGAGTCCATCTAGCCAGAACCAAGGGGAGATGAATAAAGCGATCGCCTTACCAATAAACACCGCAGTTACAGTTGGGCGCAGGGAAGGCAAGCGTTGCAGATGTCTCTGAGTGACAGAGGTTTGAATATCTGCCAAAGCTCGCATGGCATTGAGTGCCAAAAGTGCTTTCCCTTCTTGATTGAGTAGGGAAAGAATCCTAAGTTTAAGGGATTCCACATCGGGTGGTGATTGTTCCCAAACATCTTGACTGGGGCGATCGGCATATTGCAGGCGCACCTTGGTAGGCATGGGTTCAGCAGAACTCAACACGATCTCATCGGGTGAAATAAGTTGGCGCACGGCTTCACTTTGCAGGGCCGCATGAATTGCAAGGCGATCGCTTTCAGGATACAAATCGATCTTGTTGAAAACCAGCAGAATGGGCTTATAGCATTCTCGTAACTTCGCGATCGCGTCTTGCTCGATACGGGTCATGTCTCCAGCAATCACAAACAAAATCAGATCGGCTTTCTGTGCCGCTTCCATTGCTAAAACCGTGCGTTCCTCCCCTGCAATCTCATCAATACCAGGGGTATCGATCAGCTCGATCTGAACCTTTGTGTTAGGAGATGAGATAGAGCTTGAACCATTCCCCTCTTCATTTTCCGCTCCGAAGGAAACCGAATCCTGCGAACTTGTGTCTTCTATTTCCTTCTCTAGTTTGGGATTCCATCCCTTTGTCTCTACAGTTTGGGTAACACCGTGAATTGCCCCCGTAGCCCAGAGTTTTTTTCCTAGCAGTGCATTTAAGACCGATGTTTTGCCGCACGAAACCATGCCAAAGGCAGCAATTTGGATTGCACAGCGATCGAGCTTAAGCAATAATGCCGCGATCGCAGTAATTTCTTGTTGGTTGAGCTTTTTTGAACTGAGGGAATTGACGAGGCGATCGCGGGCTAGTTGTAGATAGTCAGAATTCATGTCAAGTTTTTATATGGAGTATCTCGATAATTTTGGCGATCGCTTCACTGGTTTTCGGCTGTTACGAATCATGCAATTGAAAAAGCTGAGGTAATCATCGATATAGCTTATCGCGGTTTTCATGTTAACGAGGACGGGATTATAGGAGAACCGTCTTGGCATCACAATCTGAATACCATCCTACAATATCCTTCTTCGTCACAGTGTTAAGTGCATCTGCGATCGCGTT
>NZ_CBDDRA010000039.1:0-42763 GCF_965232925.1 Tumidithrix helvetica PCC 7403 | reverse complement strand
CATTTAGCTTCTAATTCTCTTTTCATGTTTGAGCTTGACTTAGCCTTTGCAATTTCTTGCTCTATTTTCTCGTGCCTTTCTGTTGCTCTTGCCTTGCTGCCGATTAGTCCAAACTAAAGTAATTAAAACTTCGCATTTAAAGCATATTTTAGGCATATTTATTTTAAAAATAAAACAATCCCAACGAACCTATTAAATGCCCATTCCCTTACTTTTCAACTAAGATCTGCGCGCTTTCCCATTCTTCGGGTAAGCCATGTTTGCGATATTTCTCACAACGGGTGAGGTACAACTGCGCTGCAATATCTTGGGGATTGAGTTGCACAATGGTCTGAAAAAGTTGCTGGGCGCGGTCAAACTGTTGTTGATAATAAAGCACGATCGCTTCTTCAAAATTGCTCCGCGTGCGCGTCTTCAGTTGCTGTTGTAGCAAAGGTTCACTGTCGTAGATTTCAAAAACAGCAACCGCCTCTTGTTTCCCCTTGACCTTAACGCGATCGAGAAATCTGTAGCTGTACTGTTCCATATCTTCCAGTTGAAACAGTGTCTGTTCGCTAATGGCGATCGCTGTGCCATACATTTTCGTCAAGCCTTCCAATCGCGAAGCCAAATTCACGGCATCGGCAATCACCGTACCTTCCATGCGTTGGGCTCCGCCGATCGTGCCTAGCATCAAACTGCCCGTATGCAAGCCAATCCCAATCGTAATCGGTTTCTCTCCTCGGCGTCGGCGACTTTCGTTAAACAGAGCCACCTTTTTTTGCATGGCGATCGCACCAAGGACAGCATCATCAGGTGACTCTGGGAACAATGCCATCACCGCATCACCGATGTACTTATCAATAAAGCCTTTACGGGAATGAATTTCGGGCGTTACAACGCTGAGATATTCGTTGATAAAGTTAAAGTTCTCTTGCGGCGACATGCCTTCCGATAGGCTAGTAAAGGAACGAATATCGGCAAAGAGAATCGTCATTTCTTGTTGAACTTGGTCGCCCAACTTGACATCCGTAATACTTGCTTTATTGAGAAGTCGTAGAAATTCCTTAGGCACGAACCGCTCGTAGGCTAGGTTCAGTTCCATAATTTCGCGTGTGAACTTGTTGCGTTCTGCCTGTGCTTTTCGGCGTTCGGTAATATCTTGGAAAGCAGCGATCGCATAAAGAATTTCTCCCCTCTCATTGCGGATGGGTGTACCCCAAACTTCAATGGGAATGGTGCGATCGCCATGACGAATTTCCATATCATCTACGGAACTAATTTCCCCTTGCAGGGCTTTATAGATCGGCGAATCGGTAGTAGGGTAGATTTCATTTGTGTCGCGCACGTAGGCTTCATAGGCTTCGGAAAGCTTTGAGGAGGCTAAATTTTTGACCAGTCCTTTCCCTAGCAACTGCTCGCCTAGGGAATTGATGTAGTAAGGCTTGCCTTCGGCATCGATCACAAAGACGCCAACGGGCATGGCTTCGAGAAATTTTCTCAATCTCCGTTCGCTGGCTTGTAAGGCTTCGATCGCCTGTTGCTTCAACTCCTCTTGCACGGCATCGGCATGTTCGGTAGTGGCATCGAGCAAGATTTCTAGGTCGGTCTTTTCCTGTTCTAACTCCTCATGCTTGAGATTTAAATTGCGATTCTCGGAGATCAACTTGCAGAGGTTAATGTGGGTTTTGATTCTCGCTAAGAGTTCGTCTTTGGAAAAGGGCTTGGTCAGGTAATCATTGGCTCCAGCTTCAAATCCAGCCACGAGATCGGACACCTGATTTTTGGCAGTTAGCATGACGATCGGCAGTTCGCTCGGCAGGAAACGTTCCCGCAGTTTTTGGCTGACTTCGTAGCCAGTCATATGCGGCATCATGACATCCAGTAAGACTAGATCGGGCTTAAATCCTCGTTCAACCAATTCCAATGCTTCTAGACCATTGTTGGCTTGGGCGATCGCATAATTTGCCAGAGATAGGTTATTCGCCAACACCTGCAAGTTCACAGGTTCGTCATCTACGATCAAGATCTTGAGATTGCCTGCGTCGGCTACCAAGGGTGCAGCGAGCGGCGATTGGTTGGCAGAAGGGAGATTGCTAGCCCAGCCGTTGCGATCTGCGAGTGCTGGTGCGACAAATTCTGGTGCGACAAGACTTGGCTCCATTTCCACTGTTTCCTGCCCAGATCCTTCGTGCCCAACCTTTGACTGATGCGCGATCGCTGGACGATCGCTGGGGTGATGCTCTTGAGAATGCTCTTTAGCCATAGGTAGCGTAAAGCTAAACCGCGAACCTTCACCAACTTTAGAGGATACTGCGATCGCACCACCATGTAGTTCTACGAGTTGTTTGGTCACAGCCAATCCCAACCCCGTGCCACCATAGACCCTTGCCGTGGAACCATCTGCCTGCTCGAAGGATTCAAAGATGCGATCTAACTTGTCTTCTGGAATGCCGATACCCGTATCTACGATCGCAATTTCAATTTGGGAATTGTGCAAGAAGGATTGCAGACGCGCCGTCAGCGAACCGTCTCTGCTTAATGGTGTAGAAACATGCCCTGCCACAATCTTTGCCGAGACTTCAATCGTGCCCGTTTCGGTAAATTTGATCGCATTGCCAAGTAAATTGTAGAGAATTTGTTGCAGGCGATTTTCATCGGCATCGACCAAGGGCAGATCGGCGCTGACCGCATTCACCAATTGCAGGGACTTATTCCCAACTAAAGACTGGCATAGCACAAGCACAACACTGACAATTTCGCGGACGGCGATCGGTTTAATTTGCAGATCGATATTGCGGTGTTTCAGTCGCGAGAAGTCAAGGATATCGTTGACCAGCGTAGCCAGCCGCCGTCCTGCGGCAGCGATCGTATCGAGGTTGGACTTGGTATTGTCCGATAGTGGTCCTGTAGCACCATCAATCAACGACTCTGCCAATCCAATAATGCCATTGAGCGGTGTTCGCAGTTCGTGGGAAGTATTGGCTAAGAACTCATCTTTAAGCTTATCGAGTTCCCTCAATTTGGTGTTTTTGGCTTCGAGGGCAGTGAAAGAAGTCTGTAACTGTGCTGCCATACTGTTGAATGACTCAGCTAACACGCCTAATTCGTCGGAGCGATCTAAATGGACAGTTTTGGTAAAATCTCCTTCTGCCACAGCGATCGCCGCTTCTTTTAGTTTCAAAATTGGTCGGACGATCCAGCGAGCTGTGTACAGCCCGATCGCGATCGCCAGCCCTAAAGCTCCTAAGCAAAGCAGGATCGTCGTGCGCGTATTGTCGTGAATTTGCGCCATGAAGTCCGATTCGGGCACGACTACGACTACCAACCAGTCAATGCCGTGACGCTCTTGACAGGGCAGCACCTGTACGTAATGCCATTCGCCATCGATCTGAAATTTCAGTTGCTGGCTTTGGTGAATGTCGTTGAGATTGCGGAAGCGATCGCGTAAATACTGAGCCGTCGCTTTAACCATAGGACTATCACTATCCACAGCCTTCAGTCGTTCTATTTCGCGCTTCTCTCCTTCGCCTTTAATCCGAAATGGCTGAGGAATGGTCGAACTCACGACCAGATCGCCCGATCGCTCCATAATGAAACTTTGCCCAGATTGACTGATCCGCAAACCACGAAGAAATTCCGTAGTCTGTAGCAGCGTGATGTCAATAGCTAGAACGCCCTGTAGTTCTCCTTTCGGAGTATAAATGGGCAGGACGGAGGTAATACCCAACATGGTATTTTTGCGTGAGAAAAAGGGATAAATCGGACTCCAACTTTGTTTCCCAGTCTTAACGGCAGTTTGGAACCAAGGGCGCGATTGCGTATCGTACTTGGCGCGGGTTGCCAGCGTGTCGCGATCGCCGCGATCGTTGAGATAATAGACTTCGCGCATGGGGGCAGTCGAGCGATCGCGAATTTTAAGCTGAAACCTACCATCTTCCAGATGCTCGACACCAACAAATTCTCCGCGTGCATTGCCGAAATAAATATATGTTTCCAAATCATGGTTTTGCACGATTTGCCAAAAGTAGCGCTGTAGGGCAGGGAAGTCATCTAAGTTAATGTTGCCGCTCTTGATACCTGCATAGGTAACTTCTAGCGTCTGATGCGATTTGTTTAAATACTCAAGAACGTGCTGCTGAATCCGCGTGCTAATTTCGCTATTGAGTTGAGTTGCCAATTCGTCAACTGCCTTTTCGCCATTTTTAAATGACAGGTAGCCGACCAGTCCTACCGCACCGAAAATTTGCAGGACAAACGGCGCAATCAGAACCAGTCTTAGCGGGAGTCGCCCAGAAATTCTAGAAATCAGGGATGTTAAAACTTTCAACGAATTAACTCAATTTACTAGACGAACGTATCACTTAATGAAAATTTACCACGTTGCCGATTTGCCTGTCATGTGCGTAAAGACAGGAAACTGGGATTTTTAGTTATATATTCGTTATTTCGAGGTTATAGGTTTGTTACTTAATTGTTACTCAGTAACCCTTCGATATCTCACGCCATATCGTAACAATAGAGCTGTTTTCGTTGCCAAGCAATTAGCTTTTCCTCTTCACAGCCTAAATCTAGATCGACAAGCCTCAAATTCCTGCACCAGATCGAAAAAGATTTTTTAGGATCGAACATCTACATACATCTTTACCTTAGTGCTTTTATTTAAGCCTACAGTAGTTTATGAACTCTGCAAATCATAAGCATTGGGCATCACTGGGATTTCTCAGCTTTGCACGGATAGACTTCCATTCTTGAGCCAAATCGTACTCACTCGAGCGAATTGCTCTTCCATTGAGCCAAGGGTTGCGAGCATAGAAGATTGCATCTGCAACATCATCATAGGAACCCACAAAGAAGTTCCCGCAATCAAACTGCTTGATATGAGAACGCACCACTAGACGGATAGCGTTCCACTGACGCTGGTGACTCACATCTTCTAGCTGAATCTTTAAACCCTGCATATTTGGATTAGCCTGATAGAAAAATCTGTCAGTAAAGATATCAATCGCTTCAGCAGAAACATTCCTTTGCGCTAATTTAACTTGGATTTGTTGCGATAAAGCTAGTTGAGGAGAACTAAGACAACCGCATAAAAAAGCAAAACTTGCTGTCAGCCCTACTAGATGATTTTGTAGAGGGAGTATTTTCATGGTCGATTTGTCAAGATATTTACTGGCTATTCGTCAAAATACTTAAAAAAAGACGAAACATTTGTCTAAAAGTTTCTTGACATGCAAATTCTATTTTCAAGAAAGCTACGACATTGCTTTTTTGAAAAACCGCGTATTACGCGGAACTTAAATCCTAATTTATATCTCTATTTATATCTCTACCAGGGCTGACTGCCAGCGGTAGCCACTTCACGCAGTTTGAGATCGCAGCTTTGCAATACTTGCCCATCTAGTGCCGTTTGCTCGATGATGCTAGCGAGGCGTAGCGTTTTGAGTGCCTGCACCCCACCGACGGAAGGTTGTTGACCGCCGCGCACGCAGGCGACAAAGTGTTCTAGTTCGGCATTGAGCGGCTCAATATTGCTGGTATAGACCTTTTCGATTAAGCCATCTTGACGATATAAAATCTGACCGTAATCGGTCATGTAGTTGGCAGTGGTCTGACGATGAATCAAAATTTCGTTATTGAGAAAATCTGACTCGGTCAGGGAATTTTTACAGTGAGCCACTATGCGGCGTTGTTTGCGATGGGTAACTTTACTGGCGGTGAGTGTGGCGATCACCCCGCTATCAAAGCCAATGGTCGCTGTCACATAATCTAAAAAGCCCGAATCAGACACCTTATTGCCATGAGCCGTCAGCCGCGATACTTGCCCAGGTACTAGCTCGAGTAAAAGGTCAATGTCATGAATCATCAGATCGAAGACAACCGATACATCGTTGGCGCGATGGGAATAGGGACTCATACGATGCGCCTCGATCGCCAGCAAAGTCTCATGCTTGAGCACCTTACTCAGCTCTTGGTAGGCAGGGTTAAACCGTTCGATATGTCCCACTTGCAAGATGCGATTGCATTCCGCCGCAATATTTACGAGGGATTCCGCTTCCTCGATGGTTGCCGCGATCGGTTTTTCGATCAAAACATGGATGCCTGCTTTTAAACAAGTCAGACCGACATCATAGTGAAGCCGTGTCGGAACGGCTATACATACGGCTTCGACTAGAGGTAATAGGTCGTGATAGTCTTCAAAAAAACGCACGCGGTGCTTGCTTGCCGTGTCTAGCCCTCGCTCGACATTGACATCCGCAACCCCAACTAGCTCTACGTCTTTAAGTAAACTTAGAACCCTAGCATGGTGCTGCCCCATGTTACCAATACCAATTACGCCAACACGTATGGGTTCCAGATGACTACGATTGGGGTCCATATTCCTCACACACGCTCAATTTGAGAGGATCGTAACATAATTATTCGACTTGGGTTTCGTGTCTAGAGGTTTCATATCTAAAGTCGTGCTTAGCGACTCTATTCCCTAAATTATCCTGTATTTCTCATACCTGCGGCAATACCATTTACGGTTAGCAATGCTCCACGTAGCAATTCTTTCTTAGAGTAGCGCGATCGCAGGTTAACCGTATCGCTACTATGTTGCCGCAGGCGCTTAATCAGCGAAGCTTGAATAAACCCAAGCGGCACAATCGATCCATTTCGTAGTTGTACCGATCGCTGCAAGTCCCGATCTTCATCGAGCAGTTGCTTGTGCCCAGAAATGTGCAGAACCACGTTGCAAGTGCGTTGGTACTCTAGGGAAATTTGGGTAAATAAGCGATCGAAGTCCTCCTCATAGCCTGCTTCGGTTAGCTCGCGTACATAATGATGGGCAATTTGCAGATCGGTTTTGGCGAGGGTCATCTCGACACGGGAGATCGCAGTTTTAAAGAAGGGCCATTTGGCATAAAAGAATTGCAAAAGCGTCAAGTGACCTTCAGGGTTTTCTAGCAAAAACTCCTCTAAAGCCGTACCGACACCATACCAAGAAGGCAAGAGAAATCGGCTTTGCGTCCAGCCAAACACCCAGGGGATTGCCCGCAGGCTGCCTAAATCTCGCTTGCCAGCGCGACGCGCTGGGCGGGAGCTAATTTGTAGCTGGCTAATTTCTTCGATCGGGGTAACTTGATGGAAAAAGTCCACTAACTTTGGTTGTTCGTAGATTAGGTCGCGATAGACCTCGCGCGATCGCACCGATAGGTCTTCCATGGCATCTAGCCAAGAGGGCAGGGTATCAGAGCTAGTGGGTAGCAGTCCTGCTTGAATGACGGCAGTGGCGATCGTCTCTAGATTGTAGAGGGCAATTTCAGGTAACGAGTACTTAGAAGCCAAAACTTCGCCCTGCTCGGTAATCTTGATGCGTCCGTCGATACTGTGACCAGGTTGCGCCAAAATCGCTTCGTAGGTCGGTCCACCACCCCGCCCCACCGACCCCCCGCGTCCGTGGAAAATGCGTAACTCGACCCCATATTTTTGACTGGTTGTCTGTAGCGCTTTTTGGGCTTTGTAGATTTCCCAATTACTACTGAGAAACCCAGAATCTTTGTTGCTGTCAGAATAGCCCAACATCACTTCTTGAAGGTTTTGATGGCTCACCAAGTAGCAACGGTAGAGGGGCAACTCAAACAATTCTTGTAAAACCAGAGGAGCGTGTCTGAGGTCATCTACGGTCTCAAACAGGGGCACAACCGATAAAGTCCCCGTTCCCGTAGCAGGATCGTAGAGCCCTGCTTCTTTGGCGAGCAGCAGTACCTCTAAAATGTCACTGACACTATGGTTCATGCTGATCACATAGGTGTTACAGACATCGACCGAAAATTCTTTCTGTAACTTGGTCACCATGCGAAACGTACTGACAGTCTCGTTGGTTTTATCGGAAAAGCTGAGGTGGTTGGGGATCATCGGTCGCCGCGATTGCAACTCACTGACGAGCCACTGCACGCGCTCTGCCTCATTCATGTGCTTGTAGGAACTGGGCAAAATCTTGAGCGTGTCTGCAATTTCGGCAATGGCATCGCTATGACGTCCGCTTTCTTGACGAATATCGAGGTGCGCCAGATGAAATCCATAGACTTCGACTTGGCGAATCAAGTACTGTAAAGCTTTGCAATTGAGATCGGTCTCTTGCAGGCTGTTTTGAATCAAATGTAATTCTTCTAAAAATTCCGAGGCACTCTTGTAAGCACAGTCTTCTAAGGCTTTGGTAGACTGCATGTACTCAGAAGCCTGCCAACCATTTGCCCGTACCTGCGCGTTGCGATCGCGGGTATTTTCTAGTCGCTGGCGAATGTAGGCCAATTTGAGGCGATAGGGCTCTTGACGAAACTTGATCGAATTGGTCTCATAGACCTCTGGCATCTGCACCTGATCTTGGCTGAGCGAGTTTAAGATGCCCTCAGACACATCCGATAGGTTTTGCGACAGAGATAGCAAGCTCGATAATTTGGCGATCGAGGCAATGTATTTCTCTAAAACTAAATTGCGCTGATAGCAGGCGGTTTGCCATGTCACGGCTGGCGTCACAAAAGGATTGCCATCGCGATCTGAGCCTACCCAAGAGCCAAATTTACAAAAGTTATATTGGGGTGGCTTTAAGGTTGGAAAAGAGTCTTTCATGGCAAACTCTAGGCGATCGTACAGAATCGGAATCGCATCAAACAGTACTTCTTGAAAGTAGTGCAGTGTATAGTCTGCCTCATCTAAAACCGTGGGTTTGGCTTGGTTAAGTTCATCGGTGCGCCACCACAGCCGAATCTCCTCCGCCAACTGCTCTTGGAGAGATTCTACTTCCCAGCTATGCACAAAGGCAGGTGTGGGGTCTTGCTCATCCGCATCAAAAATGGTCAATTGATCGAGCTGCTTTAGCATTTTGGCAATGCTGCGCTGCTTATCTCGGATGGTGTGGCGTACGATTTCGGTGGGGTGAGCCGTAAACACAAGCTGGATATCGAGATTATCTACGAGGGATTGAATTAAGCGGGGTGGCACATTTAACCGCTTTAACTCTGGAAATAGCCAGCGAAACGTACCAACAGGAAATTGCGATTCGCCACTGAGCGAATTGATCCGATTTTGGCTGGTTTCTTCTTGTTCGTGGCGCTGCTCGACGATATTGATCAGTTGAAAGTACATGGCAAAGGCTCTCGCTGCCGTAATTGCTTCATTCAAGTCAAGGCTTTCGACCACCTTTAGGACTTCCTGCGCGGGATATTCGGGTGCTTGTCCCTCTGGGGAACACATGTCGCGCAAACGCCGCAACAAATCTACGAGTTCCTGACCGCACTCTTTAAGTAAAACAGACTCTAATAAATCCTCAACAATCTTGAGTCGATAGCGCAATCGAGAATTAGTTAGACGCAATGTGTTTTGAGAATTGACGATCTGAACTAAGGACTCTGATAGCGAAACTGCTGGGGAATTCATTAAAAATTTCTCCGTTCTCATCTTTGACTGACTCGTTTACGCACACTACCGCGTGTAAACACGTGCAAACGTGAAACGCATACCTATTGTTTCTATACCACACTAGGCTATGTGTTTGTTACTTGTAGACTTTTTTGGCTTAAACACCCGATTAAGTCTGCAACTTACTTAAATTATTAAGTAACATAAACATAGTGTTGAATTTTTAAGATTGAAATCGAATAAACCATAGGAAATCTTCAGGTTTTATGTCTGCTTTATCTATACGCTCTATACCGACTTTGAAATTTGATGTCTTGATTGTCGGTGCAGGGATGGTCGGAGCCAGTCTTGCCTGTGCGTTGGGGGACAAGTGCAATCCAGCAAATCGCAGCTTAAAGGTGGGCGTAATTGAAAGCAAAGCTGATTGGCTAAAAGGTCAGTTTGGCGATGATGGTCGGGCAAGTGCGATCGCTTTGGGATCGACCTACATCTGGCGAAACATCGGTGTGTGGGATGGAATGAAGCAGCGGGGCGTTACCCCCATGCACACCGTGCAAATCTCCGACGGGGACTTTCCCCATCAAGTGCAGTTACAACGGGACGACATGGGAAAAGAGGCACTGGGGTTTATTGTGGAAAATGCGGTTACCCAAGCCTCTCTGTGGGAGTTTATGCAGCAATGCCAAAACATTGATGCGATCTGTCCCGCCTGCATTACCGATATCGAGTATTTGCAGGCTGCGGATCGGATGCGGGTAAAAATCAGCTCAGGGGGTGGGGAGCAAATCCTAGAGACGAAACTTCTGGTGGGGGCTGACGGCGGACGCTCAGTCGTGCGGGAGTTGGCGCATATTCCTGTAAGCGAACGGCTATACGAACAAACCTGCATTGTCGTTACGGTCAAGTCTGAGCATTCTCACAAAAATATTGCCTACGAGCGATTTCAGCAGAGTGGGCCCTTTGCGATCTTGCCCCTCGAAAGCGATCGCTGTTGCATTGTGTGGACAGCAACCCGTGATGAGACCCCTGACTTACTTGCCTTGAGCGAGGCGGATTTTATGCAAGCCCTCAAACAGCGCTTTGGCAAGTCCTTGCTAGCAAGCCTTGGCAAGCTCTCTCTAGAGTCTCGTACCCGTGCTAGCTACGTACCGCGTTGGATGCATTCAAAGACCTACATTCAGCCCCGTCTAGCCTTGATAGGCGATGCCGCCCATACCACCCACCCCGTCGCGGGGCAGGGCATGAATTTGGGCATTCGCGATGTGGCGGTATTGGCAGAAGTTGCGATCGCGGCGCACCAACAGGGTGAAGATCTGGGCTCCATGGTTGTTTTAAAGCGCTATCAGTCCAAACGATGGTGGGATAACCTGGGCGTAATCTTGTTAACAGACTTGACCAATCGATTATTTTCTAACCAGAATTGGTTGTTTAAGGGATTTCGTCGCTTAGGTTTACTCGCGATCGCTACTCTGCTACCCGCCAAAAAAGCCTTGATGTTTCTGATGATGGGCTTACATCAAACTAGAGAAGTTCGTCCAACTCGCGATCGCGAGTCTCAAGCCGTTGTAAATTCTGCGAGATCGTAATGCTAGGCGATCGCTTCACCCAGAAACCGATCCTAGACTTGACTCATGATGTAAAATTCAGCTCTCTAGCTTCAGTCAGGCACTTGCCTAAATGATTAAATCATTTTAAAGTTTCGGTTTAGCGGATAACACTTTTGCAAAAGCCTTTATACTAGCGGCTGTGAAACTATTTAAGATTTTTCCATTCTTCGATCGAACTGTAGGAAAGTGGGCTACCGAAGCGAGGCTGCTACGATGGCTCACGTTCCTATGGCTATTTGTGGGTTTGGCAGTCCTGTTCTCGGCATCCTACGCAGTGGCAAGAGCAGGGACAACCGATGGTCTGTATTACGTCAAAATGCAGTTGGGCTGGGTCGTACTTGGATTGCTACTCTTCAATGCAGTCATCCATTTCCCACTGCGGATGCTGGCAAAAATCGGCAGTATCTGTCTGTTTATCGTCTTAATTTTGCTATTTGCCACCCATATTCCAGGGGTGGGGACAACTCGGAATGAAGCAACGCGCTGGATTTCTGTAGCAGGAATTCCAGTACAGCCCTCAGAGCTGATTAAACCTTTTTTAGTCTTACAAGCTGCCCAATTATTTGGTCACTGGTCGCGGATTAGCCCCCTGCGGCGGACAATGTGGTTAGGCGTCTTTTTACTGGCATTGTTGGGAATTTTGCTACAGCCAAGTCTGAGCGTCACCGCTTTATGCGGACTTACACTGTGGCTGATTGCCCTAGCCGCAGGTTTGCCGATGTATCAAATGCTTGGAACTGGAGCGCTTGGAATCGTTGCAGGTGTGGCAAGTGTCTCGATTAATCGTTACCAGCTAGTCCGCATCATGTCTTTTTTAGATCCTTGGCCAGATCAAGCGGGTAGTGGTTATCAGTTAACCCAGGGTTTAATGGCGATCGGCTCGGGTGGCGTTTGGGGAAAAGGCTTTGGCTTTTCTGAAATGAAGCACTTTTTGCCCTATCAAGATACAGACTTTATTTTTGCAATCTTTGCCGAAGAATTTGGCTTGGTCGGTAGCATTAGTATTATTGTGCTACTGCTGATCTTTGCGGGTGTTGGCTTAATCGTTTCATCCAAGTGTAAAGATCCCTTTGTGCGTTTGGTTGCTCTTGGTGCGACCGTGTTACTTGTGGGGCAGTCCTTTCTCAATATTGGGGTTTCCGCAGGTGTATTGCCGACAACAGGTTTACCCTTTCCTTTCTTTAGTTACGGGGGCAGTTCCATGCTCTCTAGCTTGTTTGTCGCTGGCATGTTAATTCGGGCAGCACGCGAGATGTCTGCTGCCGAAGTACTACCATTCAAGCGGTCTTCTTCCACCGACCCAAAAGATTTTAGAGCCCAAAGGCAGGAAAAATTGGCAGCATCAAAGCGACGTCGTAGCTTTTCTGTGAAGTGACATCCTCCCAATGCCAAACTGAGTACAGTTATGGTAAGAGTTTTATAGCTCACCAAACTCCTGCTCATTTTGATCGATTTCTATGTCGCCGCAATCACGCATGAATCACAAAACAGATGTCTAGTATAGATTCCAACTCAGCCTCGGGTTATTTAAAGTTACTGCGCAATTATCAATTTTTGGCTTTGTGGATGGCTCAAATTTTGGCGCAGTTGGTCGATAAGATTTTGCTGGTTTTACTGATTGCGATCGCGACTTCTACGGATTATAAAGACTATCCCATCCCCGTAAATACGCGGGAATCTTTGATCATGATTGCCACGACGCTGCCTGCGATTTTCTTTGGCTCGATCGCGGGAATTTTTGTCGATATGCACCCTAAACGGCAAGTGATGATTCTTTGCAATGTCTTTCGTGGTGTTTTGGTGTTGCTGATTCCCTTCGTTCCGAAAGCACTGCCCTTGTTATTGGCGGCAACATTTCTCATTTCTGCCCTCACCCAAGTCTTTGCCCCAGCCGAACAGTCTGCGATCCCGTCCATCGTGCCAGAATCTGGCTTAATGTCGGCAAATGCCCTATTTACGATGACGATGATGACATCGATGATTGTGGGCTATGCGATCGGCTCACCTTTGCTGTCGGGCTTAGTGGCATGGTTGCCGCAGTTTAAAGACTTTAGTCGCGAGTTGCTTTTAGGGGGAATGTATTTATTGTCTGGGCTGGTGTTACTGGTCATTCCGAAGAATCAGGAGATCGTGCATCCTAGAGCCGAGGGCTATAGTTTTTGGGGCGATCTGATCGACGGCTTTAAATATGTGCGCCACAACAAACTAATTGCGGGGGCGATGATTCAGCTATGCGTGTTGTATGGCATTCTCTCGGCGCTGATGAAACTTTCGATGAACCTGACCGAATTGGTCACGAATAGTCGGGCTGATTTTGGCTATTTAATTGCTGCGGCTGGAATTGGCTTGGCGATCGGGGCTTTGCTCTTGGGACAATTTGGCGATCGCTTTGCCCATCGCCCCCTGCCCTTGGTGGGATTTGTGGGTATGGCATTTGCTTTGGTGATGTTTGCCTTTGTATCTAATCTATGGCTGAGTCTGATCGTCAGCGGCTTTTTGGGGTTTCATGGGGCTTTGATTGCCGTACCGATGCAGACTGCAATCCAAAAATACACCCCCGAAAATATGCGTGGCAAGGTATTTGGTCTGTTAAATAACGCTGAGAATATCGCAGCAAGTTTACCGCTGGTACTGGCGGCAGTAGCCCTAGATCTTTCAACATCTTTCTTTGGGCAAAAGTTAGGATTTCAAATTGTGATGATTGCTTGCAGTCTAATCGTGGCATTTTTGGGGATATGGGCATGGACGCATACCCACAAGGCACTAGAAAAGGTGCTATAACCCCTTTCTTAGGCTAACCCAAATACCGCCAGAATAAATGTGAACTCTAGGGCAACTTCCTTTAGACTTTCATAGCGCCCCGAAGCTCCTCCATGACCAGCATCCATATTGGTTTTGAGTAATAACCAGTTGGTGTCTTGCTTTAAAGTTCGCAATTTCGCCGTCCATTTGGCAGGTTCCCAATAGGTCACACGTGGGTCGTTGAGCCCCCCTGTAACCAGCAGGTTGGGATATGCCTTGGATTGCACGTTATCGTAGGGAGAATAGGAGCGGATATATTGGTAATACTCATACTGATTAGGATTGCCCCATTCGTCATACTCAAGCTGAGTCAGGGGTAAAGACTCATCCAGCATCGTATTTAAAACATCGACAAAAGGCACATCCGCAACTGCCGCTTTAAAGAGATCGGGCTTGAGATTGATCGTCGCCCCAATCAGCAAACCACCAGCACTGCCACCAGAGATGGCGATATTGCCTTTGCTCGTGTATTTCTCTTGGGCAAGATGCTCGGCGCAGGCGACGAAATCATAGAAAGTATTTTTCTTTTTAAGGAACTTACCATCCTCGTACCACTGCCTTCCCATTTCCGAGCCGCCGCGAATATGTGCGATCGCAAACACAAAGCCCCGATCTAACAAACTCAATCGATTTGCAGAGAAATAAGCACTCATACTGGCGCCATAGGAACCATAGCCATAGAGATACAGCGGATGCGAACCATCTCGCTCTAGCCCCTTGCGATAGACCAGAGAAATCGGCACTTGCGCGCCATCATGGGACGTGGCAAAAATTCTTTCAGAAGTATAAAGGCTGGAATCATAACCACCAGGCACTTCTTCTTGCTTTAAAATCGTCTTTGTTCGCGATCGCATGTCATAGTCGTAAACCGATAGGGGCTGTACCATTGAGGTATAGGCAAAACGGAAAACATGGGTATCGAATTCGTAATTACTCGACCCTCCGATCGCATAGGTGGGGTCGTCAAATTCAATATAGTGAGCTTGGTGGTCTAATAGGGAAAGAATTTTGATTCTCTCTAATCCTTGTATGCGCTCGTAAATCACGAGGAAGTCTTTAAATTCCTCAATGCCTTCCAAATAGCAATCGGGGTTATGAGGGATAAAGTCTTGCCAATGCTGCTTTTGGGGCTGACTTACGGGGGTTTTAACAATACGGAAGTTGGTGGCGCAATCGTTGGTGAGAATGTAGAAATTCCCCTGATGGTGCGTCACGCTATATTCAATACCCTTTTGACGCTTTTCAATTAATGTGAACTGAGCTTGGGGATCGTTCGCATCGAGAAAGTAGGCTTCACTGGTGATCTTGCCATCCATTTCTAAGAAAATATAGCGATCGTCGCGAGACTTTGAACAGCCCACAAAAAACTGTGGATCTAGCTCTTCATACAGCAGTTCATCCTGCTCGACAGGTTGACCGAGGTGGTGACGATAGAGGCGATAGGGACGAGAATTTTCATCTAGAACGGTATAGTACAGGGTCTGATTATCATTCGCCCAAGCCGAACTATAATAGGTGTTGGGAATGCGATCGCCGAGCAATTCGCCCGTTTCTAGGTTTTTAAATTGCAACAGATACTCCTCAGAGCCATCTGTATCGGTGGAATAGGCTAATAGCTGATGATTGGGGCTAATGTCAAAAGCGCCAAGACTAAAATAAGATTCACCTTCTGCTAACTGATTGGTATCGAGCAGAAGTTCCTCGTCATTCGTAAGGGAGTTGTGTTTGCGGCAATAGACGCGATATTGCTTGCCTGCAACTACCTTTGAATAGTAGTAGTAGTTGCCTGACTTGGCTGGAACCGTGTTGTCATCTTCTTTAATTCGAGATTTTAACTCTTGGAAAAGTTGCTCGCGCAGTTCTGTATAGGGCGCTAAGGTTGCTTCGGTGAAATCATTCTCAGCATTGAGATAGGCAATCACCTCAGGATTCTCTTTGTCGCGCAACCAAGCATAATCATCGGTAATCTTATCACCGTGAATTTCAAATTCATGATGGTTCTTGGCAGCGATGGGAGCAGTAACCGAAGCAGAGATTGAAGAGGTCATAGGGAATAGCAGTTAAATAAATTCCAGTTGTTAATTTGGGTCGATGCTTGCAGATGCTTGTCGGGATAGTGCCCAGTGCCTATCTACTCGGCATTCCAAGCAACCTATAGCGTTTGTGAACGTAGTACGGGCTTCTAGCCCTTGCAGGCAGAATGCCTGCGCAACAGATTGATTACAATTCATTTAGGATTGCTATATAAAGGGAGCGATCCCATACTTATCCTTAGTGAGCAAAGATATCATCGTAACCGAGCAAATCTAGGTACACCAATGTGGGAATATGGGCAAAACAAGCTTTGGCTAAGTCATAGCGATGTTCTCTAATTAGCATATCAATCAGCTTTTTATAGACAGAAAGCAGATAACGCACATCGTTAGCAGCATACTTTAATTGTTGTTCTGATAGGGCATGAACGTTGCCCCAGTCCGAAGATTGTGCTTCTTTATCTAGCTCGATTTGTTCTAATTCTTTCACCAATTCCTTTAGCCCATGCTTGCCTGTATAGGTACGGGCTAGTTTGCTGGCAATTTTAGTACAGAAAATCGGATGGGTGGCAATTCCCAAATGAGCCTCTAGCATACCCACGTCAAAACGGGCAAAGTGAAACACCTTGATGACTTCCGAAGCCTCAAAAAGTAGCTTTAAATGAGGCGCTGACTTGATGCCCTGACCAATTCGCACTAAGCTCACCCGATCGCTTTGGTCGCATATCTGCACTAAACACAGGCGATCTCGCCGTGGGATCAGCCCCATGGTCTCTGTATCTATGGCGATCGCATCGCATTTAAGATAATAGTTGAGTGTCTCTAGGTCTATATCGTTGTCAAAAACTTGGAAATCCTTGATCTGCATGAAGTTTTGGGAAATAGGGTACGGGTGGGGTTAGGGCATAGGCAAATCATCGCCTGTCTTAGAAATAGTAGCAAAATCATTACGCGCTTCTGTAACGAGAGGGCTTCAAGCGCAGCAAACTAGCTATTCTCAACTCAATAGGATCTGAGAAACGTGACAATGGTCTTCTCTCAGTCTTAGGGCTGATTTTCTTGGGGGAATGCTTTCACCTCCCCAAAACGCTTATTGAGCTTTAAAATTTATTGGTAAGCGCTAAACTCTATTGTAAAGCTTTCTGAAACTTAGTCTTATTAAGCGTGGAGATAAAATCATGCGGCAAAAAATGAAATCGCTGGGTGCAGAGGTCAAAACTCACGCCACAATTTTGGGGGGATTTGTTGCAATTATTTGGGCTTTAGAAGTTGTCGATGTGGTTTTAAGAGGCTCTCTCAATTATTTTGGCATCCTTCCTCGCACAATCATCGGATTGAGAGGGATTTTGTTCGCGCCCTTTTTACACGTTGGGTTTGCTCACGTTGCTGCTAATACTGTCCCTTTTTTGATTTTAGGATGGTTGGTGATGTTGCGTGGAACCAAAGACTTTTTTGCCGTTTCTATAATTTCAGCCTTTATTAGCGGTGCTGGCACATGGGCATTTGGTAGCCGTGGACTCCACATTGGTGCGAGTGGCATGATCTTTGGCTACTTAGGATATTTATTGTTTCGAGGCTACTTTGAACGCAGTATTGTTGCGATCGCTTTGTCTGTCATTGTCGGCGTCATGTATGGGGGCTTAATTTTTGGTGTGCTACCTGGTCAAGTCGGCATCTCTTGGGAAGGTCATCTATTTGGATTTATTGGTGGTGCGATCGCGGCAAGGTTGCTAGCAGAAGAAAAAGGAAGTAGCGAACTATAAAGTATGAACGGAAAAGATGAAAAGTTGGCTGATTAAAGTTGCGGATCTGAACCTGAGCGATCGCCAAGAAATGTTTGAACTTCTGACAAGCTATTTTAAAGATGTAACGTGGGATGTCTTTCAGACTGATTTAAATCGAAAAAATTGGGCGCTATTAGTAAAAGATGAAACATCAAGCATCCTAAAAGGATTTTCAACTTGCTATTTATTGCATACATGCTTTGCTGGAGAGGCGATCGATGTTGTATATTCGGGGGATACGATCGTAGATCCCAGTGCCTGGACGAGTACGATTTTGCCCCGTGCTTGGATTGCATCGATCAATTTCCTTCATCACCAATATTGCGCTCAGACTAAGCTCTATTGGCTGCTGATTTGTTCTGGTTTCCGTACCTACCGCTTTCTTCCTACGTTTTGGAAAGAGTTTTATCCTCGGTATGATGGCGTAACGCCTGCTTGCACAGCAGCTTTGATCGATCATCTAGCGCAAGTATATTATGGTGACTTTTATCAACCAGCAACGGGTATTGTCAGATTCCCTCATCCCCAAATTTTACAGGACAGTTTGATCGAGATCCCAAAAGGGCGACAGTCCAATTCTCATATTCGTTTTTTTGAGGCAAACAACCCTGGCTATCGACAAGGAGATGAGCTAGTTTGCCTGACGGAAGTTCGATATGACAACCTGACTCGTGCCGGACAACGAATGTGGCAGGCACAATCCCTATTAGAGAACCTGATGGACTGAATCTTAAGTTTTGTTCGTTAAGCATAGGACAATCTGACTCTCGCCGGACAAGGAATGTGGCAAGTACAATCCCTAGTTTTGTTTGTCAAGCAACTGTAGAATTGTTATAGCAATAGGCATGATTCATCAGTAATTTTTTCTCTGCCTAGAATCGTAGGAGCAACATGAATTGCCCCTATATACAAATCAAATAGGATTGTTATATCTGAACGGTGTACAAAATAATTGGATAATTGGCGAGCCAGGAAGTGACAAATGCTAAAACTAACCCAGGCGACTAGATATAGATTTAGTACAGCAATTTGGGCTGCTTTGATTGTGCTGACAGTTCTGAATGTATCCAAGCCCGCGCTAGCAGAAGTCAGCCCACAGGAAATGACTGCTATTATGCAAACGCGAGAGATGGCAATACAGGCTATCAACTCTCACGATTTTTCCAAGATTAAACCCTACCTGCATCCAACGCTTACGATCACGACGGTTGACAATCGCGTATTTCATAGTGCAGATGAGTTTGAGAAATACTGGAATCAGCAGTTTTCTGGGCCGATCAAAAATATTGCGATGGAGTTAAAGGGTGAGACTGCTAGGACATTTCTCTCTCTAGAAACTGAAGTTGCCTATGGAGATGCAAATGCAACTTTCTATTTCACCGATGGGAATACAGCAACAATGGCAATGCGTTGGACAGCCGTATTGCAAAAGTTTCAGGGCAAATGGACTATCCAATCACTGCATTTTTCTGCGAATTTGTTAGATAACCCAGTGCTAAGTGGTACCCAAGGTATGGTTCGTAATGTGGCTATTGCCACAGGGATAGGGGGTATTTTACTAGGTGGCGCTTTGGTACTGTTTTTGCGACGTAATCAGCCTAGCCGATCGCCCAAGAGTATCTCGTAAATATCATGGGCAGCAGTACCCTTGAGCCAAATCATCAAGTCAGCGTTCATCGAGATCGGCGGCTAAGGTCAACCTTGGTGGTTCTGCTGGTTTTTGGCATTGTGAGTTTACTCCACTGGCGATCGCAGACACAGTGGCTTCTATGGTTGTTAACAGGCATTTTGAGCGTTCAAACCCTACGGATGTCGATCGCAAAACCAATCGCCGCCGCGATCGTAGAGAACCCTTACCTACCCAAAGTTTCGATTCTGATCCCCGCAAAAAATGAAAGTGCGGTCTTGCCCAAGCTCGTTCATAACCTATCGCAACTCATCTATCCAGCCACCCACTTGGAAATCTGGATTGTTGATGACGGTAGTACCGATGAAACTCCCCAGATTTTGAGGGAATTGCAATCCCAATTCCTTTTCCTGCAAGTGCATCGACGGGAGTCCAAAGGAGCTAAATCAGGTGCGCTCAATGCTGTGTTTCCCCTCACGCAAGGAGAAATCATCCTCGTTTGCGATGCTGATGCCCAGATCCCTGCTGATTTTCTGCAACAAACAGCTCCTCTATGGCAGCAAGATACTTGCGGTGCGGTACAGGTTCGCAAAACGATCTCGAATGTTGACACCAACTTCTGGACTCGTTGCCAGCAGATGGAAATGAGCTGTGACAGCTTTTTGCAAACCCATCGAATTGCCGTAGGAGGAATGGCGGAGTTACGTGGCAATGGTATGTTTGTTCGCAGGAAATTGTTAGAGAAGTGCCATGGTTGGAATGAAGACACGGTTACAGATGATTTAGATCTCACCTTCAAACTCTATCTAGCTGGCAGCGAAATTGCGTTTACGACAGTTCCATCCATACAGGAAGAAGGGGTGACGACATGGCAGTATCTTTGGCATCAACGCTGTCGTTGGGCTGAAGGGGGATATCAACGTTACCTAGACTATTTTCCTCAGATCTTGACACTGGGATGGGCTAAAGGAATTGACTTGCTGCTGTTTTTTTTATTGCAGTTTCTCTTGCCGATCGCATTGATCCCAGACTTACTCTGGACTGTTTTTTACAGCCATCATCCCATGCTATTGCCGCTCCAAACCCTACTCAGTATCATATTGGTCGTTGGTTTTATGGCTGGATTACACGAATTGCATGGGGTGAAAGGATGGTCATTAATCTGGGCAACCCTACAGGGATCTCTGTTTATGATGCATTGGATTCCAGTGATGATGGTTGTGATTTTCGGCATCTGTGTAAAACCCCAGCAACGGCTTTGGGTTAAAACTGAGCATCGCGGGTAGATTTCTTGAGAGAACCAAAGAACTATGCTGGATTTACTCATTCAAAATGGATTGGTGTTTGATGGTTTGGGAGGCGCTCCTGTTCGCGCACATATTGGAATTCAAAAGGGACGAATTGTAGCCATGGATTTGTCTTCGGGTTCGCCTCTATCGATGGATGCCCATGAAGTCGTGGATGCTACTGGACTGTGGGTAACTCCAGGATTTATCGATATTCACACCCACTACGATTTGGAGTTAGAGATAGCCTCTGGGCTGAGTGAATCCGTGCGCCACGGTGTTACCTCGGTGGTGATTGGCAATTGCAGTTTATCCATTGCCATTGGGGAGCCTTCCATGCTGGCGGATATTTTTCAGCGCGTGGAGACCCTATCCCATCACCTGATTGCTAAATGGCTGCAGCATTCCGTTTCTTGGCAGACTCCCGCAGAATATCTCAACCATCTGCGACAGTTACCTCTTGGGCCCAATGTTGCAGCTATGTTTGGGCATAGCGCTTTGCGTGCCCATGTGATGGGATTGGAGCGTAGTCTCACGGTTCAGCCCTCTCAAACTGAACTTGCGAAAATGCAAAAAATTGGCAAGGATGCCTTAGAAGCTGGTTTTGTGGGTATTTCGATCGATATGTTTCCTTGGCATCGCATGAGTGGTGAGTGGAGAGGATGCTCAATTCCATCGCAACATGCTGAATATAAAGAATATGCCATGTTAGCCGATCTCTGTCGCCAAAGCGATCGCGTGTTTCAGGTCACACCCAATATTCAGCGCTCCACCTCTTTTATAGAAATCCTTTGGATGGGATTGGGCATTTGGCGGCGATCGCTGCGCTTGACCGTACTCTCAGCCCTAGATGCCGTTCACGATCGCAGACTGTGGCGGATCTTTTCCCCATTGCTCTTGATCTGGAATCAGATTCTAGGGGGCAATATGCGCTTTCAAACCTTAACCGAACCCTTTACGATTTACTCTGATGGTCCTGTAACGCCGTTATTTGAAGAGTTTTCCACGGGAGCCCAGTTGAATAGCTGCGAATCGCAGCAGGAACGCTTACAACTATGGCGATCGGATAGGTTTCGGCACCAGTTTCGGCAAGAATGGCTTAACAAAAAGCATAGGTCATTTCATCGTCAGTTGGAACTGATGCAGATCGTTCGTTGTCCAGAAATGCAATGGCAGGGATTGAGTTTTGCGGAAATCGCACGGCAACGCCAACAGGAGCCTGTGGATTTCTTTATCCATGCTTTGCAGACCTACGACAAACAACTACGTTGGGTGGCAACGGGCGCAAACGATCGCCTAGAGCCTCGTCTGGCGATGATGGCACACGCTGGAATCTTACCTGGATTTACTGATGCGGGGGCGCATGTGCGGAACCTTGGCTATTACGATGGTGCGCTATCTTTGCTCAAACAAGCGATCGCCACCAACTTCCTGTCTCCTGAGCAGGCAATCCATCGCGTCACTGGAGAACCCGCCCGTTGGTTTCGGCTCAATACAGGGGTTCTCAAAGTTGGGGCAAAAGCCGATTTGGTGATGCTTGACCCTAAAGCCCTACTTCAACCGATCTCGCCAGCGATCGAGATAGCCGATCCAGTCTTAGATGGCGAACCCCGTATGGTTAAGCGGGGTTCTGAGCAGATCGTTCGCTCAGTTTACATTCGTGGCGTTCGGGTTGTCGATCGCGGGCAAATCTGCGAATGTTTGGGGCGCGATCGGCTGGGAGAGGTGTTAACGCCCGATCCCCCTGAAAAATCTTTTATGCAGAAATTCAATATCATGCTCGATCGAAAGCAGAAACATCCAATCAGCGATCGGATTCAGGATCATCCATTCACTGACTATTGGGATATTTTTGTGCTTAAACATCAGCACCCCATCAATATTGCACTCCATGTTGTAGGCATATTTGTGTTTTACGGCTTGCTCTTGGCGGCTTGGCGATTACAGAATCCTTGGCTGCTGCTGTGTCTGCCACTCACCCAGCTATCGGGCTTGATAGGTCACTTTCTATTTGAGCGCAGCCATATCGATCTACAGGATGCCGTGTTTTCTTGGCGGGCTTCTTCCTGCTTAGGACGCATGTTATTGCGGCTAGCGCTAGGCAAATATGGCGAGGACATTCGCCAACGCCAAGAGAAGTTGGAGATTTACCAGCTCAAAACAGAATCAACGATAAGTTCAACTCAGCACTTAGTCCAGTAGTGGACTTGAGAGCCTAACGCACAAACTTAAGACTTTCTGTATTTTTGACAAAGAAGTCTGTAAAGAGGCTAATGACCGTGCGATCGCGGATTTTAATATTTGCCGTCAGAGACATCCCAGATTGCAAGCGAATCTCGCGACCGTTGATATTCAGAGATTGGCGCTCGAGTTGTACCTTAGCGGGAAAACGATAGGTGGGGTGGGTTTGGTCGGGGGGTAGGGCATCGGAGCCAATCCAGATTAATTTCCCTTTAACATCGCCAAATTCGCTAAAAGGGAAAGAATCAATGCGCACATCTACAGGCATATTTTCCTTGACAAAACCGATATCTTGGTTGGTGATAAACACCTTCGCAATTAGCCGATCGTCGGGAACGATTTTAAGAACGACTTCGCCAGTATTGGGGTTTGCTACGTAGCCTAGACCCGCTTTTAGCTCAAACACCGTACCCGATGCAGGAGCGCGTAGCTCTTGATATTTAAGCGTCACTTCAGCTTGACGGATTTGTCCTTCAATTTCAGCAAGACGCTTGCTGTTATCTACTAAAGCTTTTGTGAACTGGCTATCAATTTCGGCAATTCGCTTAGTATTATCAGCTATTTGACTCGTCAACTCCTTACGTGTGGTATCAAAGGTATTATTCAGACGCGCCTGTCCCTCGGCGATCGCTGCTTTAAGCCGCATTTCTTCCTGCGCTAGTTGGCGAATTTCTGATTCCCCTGTTTGCACCTGCTTCTTTTGGTTGAGATATTGGATGCGCGAAATCCCTCCCTTACTATAAAGTTCCTCAAGACCATCAAGGATTTTTTTATCGATCGCCAGTGAATTCTGACGACCAGCGCGATTAATGCGGGTTTGATTTAACTGTTCGATCGACTGGGCAATACTGGCATCAGCAGCCTGCGATCGCGAACTTAGCTCGGCTCTAGAGGCGCTCAGACGATCCTGTTGATCGCCCGTTAAATTTGCCTCTCCACCATTCACCTGCATGCGATAAAGTTGCATTTCAGAGGTCAGAGCTTCGCGACTACGAGCGAGGGCAAAAAACTCCGCAGGCACAGCTTTTACTTTAGAAGGGTCGATTGTCGATCGCTTGCCATTGAGGACATCCTGGTAGAACTGATTCTCTTGTTGCAGGTTTTTGCGTAGTTTTTGTAGGGATTCAAGCTGAGCTTTGGCTGCGGTCGAGTCAATTCGCAATAGGACATCCCCTTCCTTAACACGCTGCCCGTCCTGAACTAATACCTCCTTAAGTACGCCATTGGAGGGCGCTCGCACTTCTTTAACCGCTCCCTGTGGCTCCAATTTTCCCTGTGCGGGAATGGATTCTTCGATCTTTGCCACCGAAGCCCAAACTAGCCCCACCGTCACCGAGCCAAGCAATGTCCATAAAATTGTTTGAATCCATTTGGGCGATTGACTCAATGCCAAGGGTTGATCGAAGCTCTTTTTCGTCGCAGTAGGCAGTTTCTCGGGGGGGATCGTTTCTGAAAGCCTTGCCACATTCTCATGACCGACAGTCAAGTCTTGAGATGTACTCGCTTCTATCTTCTGTGCTTGACTGCGATCGCGCTTGTTACTTCGCTTATCTTTTTTACGCTCGAACATATCTTATTTACCTTCCCTAAACCGAATTTACACAAATCACTGAGCTTTGAATGGAGCCTTGAATGAAGCCTAGTTTACGATTCCCCTGCTGCCTCCTGTTGGCGGTATAAGCAGTAATAGCGTTCCTGCATAGCCATCAGTTCTTGGTGGGTTCCTTGCTCGGCAATGCGTCCGCTATCCATTACCACAATCGAGTCCGCACTATGAATCGTGGCTAGACGGTGGGTAATAAAGAAAACCGTGCGTCCTCGAAACTCATCCGCCAAATTTAAGCAGACTTGGCGTTCGGTATTGTAATCCAGAGCACTTGTAGCTTCATCAAGAATGAGTAGCTGCGGCTTTTGCAAGACTGTCCGCGCGATCGCAATTCGCTGTCTTTGTCCGCCCGAAAGCGAAGAGCCGCGTTCTCCTACCCTCGATTCGTAACCTTGAGGCAGTTGCATGATGAAATCGTGGGCGCAAGCAGTTCGCGCTGCTGCAATGATTTCTTCGGGGGTGGCATCGGGATTGGTCAAGGCAATGTTTTGCTGCACCGTGCCATCAAACAGCAAGGTATCCTGTAAGACCACGCCAATCTGGCGGCGCAAAGAGTAAAGTTCGACCTTACCAATGTCATATTCATCGATCAGAATCCTGCCTGCCTCGGGGTCATAGAGCCGCGATAATAACTTCGTGAGCGTGCTCTTACCTGCGCCGCTGGTTCCGACCACACCGACAAACTTGCCCGCAGGAATTTCTAGGTTGACATTATTGAGCTGCAAGTTGCCATTAGGATTGAAGCGGAAGTTCACACTCTCATAACGCACAGCTCCTTGAATTGCAGGCATGGGAATATTGCGACGACCCGCTTCTTCCTGTTCTTGGGGATGGTTGATAATATCGCTGAGTCGTTCGAGCGAGAGTGCGGTCTCTTGAAAGTTTTGCCAGAGTTGAATCAAGCGCAGCAGAGGGGAAGTCGTATAGCCCGCAATGATGCGGAAAGCGATGAGCTGTCCCAATGAGAGCTTATTATCTAGCACCAGAAACGCACCGACCCATAACAACAACAGGTTAGAGAACTGATTTAAGAACTGATTCATCGAACCCGCTGTCGTGGAAGTGACCACCGTTTTAAATCCATCGGAAATGTAGCGTGCATAGCGACGTTGCCATTCCCAGCGCGATTGTAGTTCGATACTTTGGGCTTTAACCGTTTGAATCCCCGAAACCACTTCGACCAGATAGGACTGCGTAGCGGCATTGCGTTCTGCTTTACTGCGAAGTTGCGATCGCACGATCGGTGCAACGATAAAGGTAAGCAGCCCAAAAATTGGCACGGTTCCCAAAGCTACCAATGTTAAGAGCCAGCTATAACAGATCATCACAACGATATAGACAACGGAGAAGACAGCGTCAAGAACGACCGTAAGTGCCGTACCCGTGAGGAACTGACGAATATTCTCAAGTTCTCCAATGCGGCTAGAGAGTTCTCCTACAGAACGTTTCTCGAAATAGCGCAAAGGCAGTCTAACTAAGTGATCGATGGTTTCTGAGCCCAAGGTTAAATCGATGCGATTGGTGGTATTCACAAATAGATAGGTGCGCAGGGCACTAATCACAGCTTCAAACACAGCCACCGTTAGCAAGAGTACGCCCAAGGTGTTGAGCGTAGCGGGTGCATTTTGGATAATCACTTTGTCAATAATCACCTGCGTGATCAGTGGATTTGCCAAACCCAACAGTTGCACAAAGAAAGAGGCAAACAGAACCGTAAGTAAAGGATTGCGATAGCGTTTGAGCGAAGGCAAGAACCAAGATATTCCGAATTTCTGTTTTGGGGTGTCCTTGGTGGGCTGGAGTAATAGAATTTGTCCTGACTCTCCCCAAAGATCGGCAAACTGAGCCGTTTTCTTCACGACAATCCCCTGCTCGGGAATGCCTAAGACCTGTTCGCGATCGCTAGTTGTATAGAGCACTGCAAAGGTATCATGCCAAGACAACAGGGCAGGCGTAGGAACTTGGCTAATGGCACTGGCAGGAATTGCCACCAACTGTCCGTTCAAGCCCATCAGTTCGGCGATCGTGCCACATAGTTGTAAAGAGATTTTGCCAGAGCGCTCGTATTGATTGGCGATCGCGCGTTTGATCGCATGGCGATTAAAGGGCATGTGCCAGTACTTTGCCAGCATCTCAAAGCAGGCCGCCGAAGCATCGACAGGGCCTCTACCTTGAATATGGGGATAATCTTGGGCTTGGCGATCGCCTCCGCCCCGATTGGCAACAGTGGGCAGGTCGGGCGCGTAGGGAATATCGAGTGCGGTGGGGAGTGGCGGTAAGTCTTCTACGACCTCCACAGTGGCAACAAAGGTATCGCGCAAACCGATTAAGCGCAGCGAACCTCCAAGCGCGATATCGATGAAATCATTTTTGGCATGGAGTTTGGTTCCAACGGGAAGCGTAAGATTTTGTCCGCCACTGACGAGCCAAATAAAATCTGGATCGAGTTTCGTAAAGGTGTTTCTACCCGATGAGAAAGTAATCGCGGTCGCATCTTGCAGCGCCTCGCGGGCAAGTTGGGGAAAATTGCTAGGCGCTTGGGCGCGTCGATCCATTTCTAATGCCAAGAGATCGAAGACCTCAGAAGCAGAAACTTGGTTGTTAAAAGCTGCCTTAAAGGCTGGATCGCGATCGCAAAATTGCAGGAAATCATTGGCGTCTAAGGCTAAACAAGTGCTTTCAATCGAAGCGATCGCGGTTTCGCAGGGCACATTACGGATCAAGCTCGCCCAGCCGATCGCCGCCCCGGGCTTGAGAATTTCTAGGGTCGTCGGGAATGTGGTTTTGGGTACTTGTGCTATGAGTCTTGCCTGACCTTCCCATAAAAACAGAACCTGAGCTGGCATGGTTTCGCGACGTAAGATCACCTGACCCATGCGATAGCGTAGCGGCTGTAAGCGTTCCCTCAGTTCTCTCAAAACAACGCGATCGAGGTTCTGAAACGCTGGGATGCGATCGAGAAAGTCCTGAATAGCATCGGTGTTGGTAGTCATGCAAAATTAACGCGATAAGTTAGGGCATTGAGATCGAGGTCAAATTGAAATTTAAGGCAAAAACTTGTTTTAGGCGAGATTATAGCGGTACTGCGGCAAATACAAAAAAATTTCTCAATCTCGATCGCAATATAACTTTTTAGTAACTTTTCCGACATATTCAAGTGTAATCCTCACGGATCAACTGGGTATTGTTTAGTTAAGGGTGGAAAAAACGAAATTCACAAACTTAAAAATTGAAATCTGAGGGGGAAACCAATCATGTCTGAAAACCTGAATGCCAATGCAATTCCTAGCGTAAATACTGGTGTTGACATTTTTAGTTTAGGGGATGCACTGGGACAGGAACAGTTGAGACTTCAAAAGGCATGGTGATGGTACTTTTGCTGCTGCTAAATTCGCTATTGGCGAGTACTTTACTTCTACAAGTAGCATTGGCTGGAAAAATAATACTGAAATGCCACGCTTAATAAGCGGTAGTGCAATTAATTCTCTTCCAGTAATTCCTGATTACAAATATAGTGCTACTGATTACCTCAATACACTGTATCAAGATAAAACTAGGAATAGTATTGAACGGACAGATCATGATGGAACGTCAGCATTTGATTCTTCAGATAATGATGATAGCAAGGTGTATGCTCTAGTTGGTGGTGAAGTGATAGAGGCGAGAAATGGTAAAACAATAGAGCCTGATAAGGATGGCAATAAACCATTCTCATCGTGGGCTTACAATGGAACGATCGCAATCTATAACAAGGACTTGAACAAAACCTTTATCTACTGGCACTTTTCCGAGGGATCTATTGATGAAACCCTTAAAGGCAAAACTATTGAAGCTGGCTCTCAAATTGGAGTAGAAGGTGACACAGGCTTATCCTACGGAGCGCACACTCATGTAGAAGTTCATGAAGGTAGAGTAACTGTTGACATGTCCAATCGTAAAGCGCCTAAAGCTCCCGCAAATAGTGGTAGACTTTCTGTCTCAGATGTTTTTCAAGACGCAGTAAGAAAGGGATTGGTCAAACTTTATAAATAAGTAAGTTCCATTTTGAGTCAGTGTTCAGATCCCCGACTTTTTTTGCTTGAAGGAAAAACATCTACAAGTTTACCAAAAAAGTCGGGGATCTAACTTCTAGAACTAGAGACTTCATCTGATCCAAAGATATAGGGTAAAAGGCGATCGCTCTTTGAGTTTAGAATTTGAGGGGCTATCGGCTTTTTGAGGTTTGACTTGGGACGAGGAAGCGATCGCTGGTTGATGGGAGTGAAGGGGCGATCGCTCATTGATGAGGTGAGGGGCGATCGCTGGTTTGTGGGATGAAGGGGCGATCGTTGGTTTGTGGGAGTGAAGGGGCGATCGCTCATTGAGTTTAGAACTTGAGTGACGATTGCTGACAACTTTTTACACCCCATGATTGCCTCGAACTAAATAGCGAACTTCCTCAAGTAAAATGTTAAATCTTTGATCGCTTTCAGCCTGTCTTTCCTTTATTAATTCCATATCTCGTTGACTCTGAGCAGCCACCTGCAATAAGGCTTGAGCAGTTATTCTCAAACCGTCTATGCCATCCTTGACCTCAGTCACACTTTCTCTCAACTCAGTCACACTTTCTCTCAACTCAGTCACACCTTCTCTCAACTCAGTCACACTTGATGCCAATTCATCAAGCATTTCATCATTCCACCGTTGTACAGTCATCGTATATCTCCGATTATTAACTCAACCTATATTGCCCATTTTACAGTACCTTCAATTGCCTTGAGATTGATGGGCGATCGCTGTTTTACGATAGGCGATCACTTTTAGAATTTGAGGTGAGGATCGATGCTGTTGGGATTGAAATTGGTACGATCTTTGGTTTGTTTGGACTTTGAGAGGCGATCGCTCTTTGAGTTTAGAACTTGAGGGGCGATATACTCATTGAGATTTGATTTGGGATTAGGGAGCGATCGTTGGTTGGTGAAGTGAGTAGCGATTTGGCATCAGTCTTTGGGCGGATGCCAACCTGCTTGTACCCAATAACTCCGAACCTCCAGAGCATCAAAATCACTATCAAGACTCAAAGCCATTATTGGTTCCTAACAAGATTACGAACTTTGCGATCGACCTCAACCGAAATGTAAGGACGACTCATGAGAGAGCATTCAAAGCAGGGATTAATCCACGCATCACCGCAACCTGCATTGCTTTAGCTTTCCGTACCGAACCATGACGATAAACCTTCATTAACTCATTCAGCTTCTTAATTTCCTGTGCATTAAGTAATCCTTCACTATGTCGAGCTTGTAAATCGCTAAAAATCCTTTGCTGCTGTTCGTGCATTTGCAGATTACAAAGAGCAAGAACCTGTTCATTAGGCAAGGAATCTATGGGAATTTCATTAATAGTGCGATCGATCCATTCAATTAGCATTTCTTCAATCCCCTGACGATTGAGTGCAGCAATTTCCTTAACTTTTTTTACCAAAGGTTCGGGAAGTTCTAAGGTTATAGACTCAGACATATTGCCCCTAGCCTCGCAGAAAATACTAAATTTTGATTGATTAAATACAGTATAGCTCCATCGAATCCCCTGCCCATCAAGACGGCTTTTAAGGACTAGGCTCAGCAACTTTACTCGATTGTTTAGGCGATCGCTATTTTATGAGATTAGGATCGATCTTAGTTCTGAGATGAAGTTTAGGGCGATCGCTTGTTTGTGGAAGAGTCTGGCGATCGTTGGTTGATGGAGTGAGAGGCGATTGTTATCTTAGGGGCGCATTTTTTGTAATGTAGAATAAAAGAGAACATATTGTTGAAAGCTGTGATCCAACTACCGATAACCCTAGAGCAACTTATTGCTACATTACAGCAGTTACAACCAAGCGATCGCGCACAGGTAGCAAAAGCTCTAATTCAAATAGAACTAAAATCAGATCTAACCGCTCTACTTGAAGAACTCTATAAACAACCCGAGTAATCTCGATAATCCAACCGCAGCAATGTCCGTCTAATCGTACTGTAGGACGGCAAACGTCCTTTAGGGGGTGAAAATAGGACAACTAAATCATCGTGATAGGATTTAAGCCAATCCCCGATCACTAGAAATCCTCGATTCCCTGCCGTAACTGCTAGGGTAAATAAGGCTAAACAAAGTGCTTGTGTATGACGTTGCCCTGCGGTACGCCGTATGTCAGGCAGGTCTGCAAAAGCTTTACAGTTACAAACTGACGTACAAATCGAAATCACAAACCAATCAAATACTTACGCCATTCTTGATGACCGCCACTGCGCAAATATTTCGTTACCTCAAAATAAAGGCCGCTATGAGGGCGGCGCGGAGCTTTACGTAAAGGCATGGAGGCTTCTTTGGGCGTGCGATTGCCTTTCTTGACATTACAGCGCACGCAGGCAGTCACGATGTTGTCCCATGTTTCACCACCACGGCGCGACTTGGGGATAACATGATCGAGGGTAAGGTCATCACCTGTATAACTACAGTATTGGCAAGAATGGTTATCGCGGTGCAAAATATTGCGGCGGGTTAGCGGCACTTCTTTGTAAGGAAGCGTGATGTAGTGCAGCAGCCGAATCACAGTGGGTAAGGGGAAGTCTGGATAGAGCATTTTGCCATTGTGCTCGACTTGCTCTGCTTTACCCTTAATTAATAAGACCACAGCCCTTTGCCAGCTAGTAATGTTTAGCGGCTCGTAGGAAGCATTGAGTACCAAGACCTTAGCCATTGCGTAATCTCAAACAGGCTTTTCAAAAGATGCTAGCACAGGAAGTCAAAATCATCCACAAATAAGTTTACTTTTCGTATCGTTTTATGTAGCTTGGTAGGCTATCGTACTGAAATAAGTCCCTTCAAAAATTCTCAGAGATACAAAGTTGCAAACAGTCGCTAGGTCTTTACGATATCGAGATTGGGTCTGGCAGGGATGGCAGACGCGATATACATTTCAACGGGCTGAAGTCCTTACCCCCCACACAGTGCCGATTCTTTTGATCCACGGGTTTGGTGCATCGGGCGATCACTGGCGCAATAATATGCCCGCTTTAGCTCAGCATCACAGCGTCTATGCCCTTGATTTGGTAGGATTTGGTGCTTCCGAAAAGCCCCCCACGGACTACAGCATTTACCTTTGGGTAGAACAAGTGGCTGATTTTTGGCAGACCTTTATCAATCGCCCTACAATTCTTGTCGGTAACTCCATTGGCTCTTTGGTGGCAACGATCGCCGCCCATACCCATCCCGAAATCGCCAAAGGCGTCGTCACGATCAGCTTACCCGACATCGAAGCCCTACAGGCAATGGTTCCCAAGCCAGTACGCCCGATTAAAAGTGCTTTAGAAGCTTTCGTCTCGGCTATTTTTGCCAAGCCAATTTTTCAACTTATTCGCCAACCGTCCGTGATTCGATTTGTGTTGGGTCAAATTGCCTACCGCGATCGCACCCATATTGATGACGAACTGGTAGAAATCATTGCCAAACCCGCCCGCGACCCTCAAGCCGCCGAAGCCTTTGTAAGACTAGGGCAGAGCTTAAATCGTCCAGGATATTCTCCAAGCTTAACCCAAGCGCTCACCGAGTTAGAAATTCCCATACTGATGCTTTGGGGCACGCAAGATAAAGCCATCCCCCCCACAGAAGGCGCTAGATTGGTGCAATATTCCAATTTTGCCCACTTAGTCTATCTAGACGGCATGGGGCATTGCGCCCACGACGAAGCCCCAGAACGCGTCAATCAAGAAATTTTGACTTGGATCGCGGCGATCGCATCGTAATATCGGTTCTCTAACCTCCTGCAAGCCCCTATTATCTTCCTCGTTCGATGCCACCTTGAACGGGTGTAACCCCAGAGGAAGGGGTATCTGTCCAGTTAAAATCACTAATCCGAATTACAAATTCGCCTATACCTTGATTGGGGTTATAGCGCACGATCACAGCATAGGTACGACGGTCATATTGCAGGGTATAAACCGAGTCAAACAACTGCCCCGTGCCTACGTTCCAACTTTGCTGAATCCCAAACCGAAATGGTCCATAGATCTGCTGTAAAAAACCTAAAGTAAAGACTTTGGTATCTGCCACGCGATCGAAAAAGAAAGGCGATTGACCGCTGACAAGCGCTTGACTATAGCTGAAATTAAGCCCCGTGTAGTCAAGGAACTCTTTGGAGAAGTTGCCAATTACTGCCGATAGCCCAATCGTGCCGGTTAAAGTCCCCTGACTAGCGCCATTCGAGTAGAGCGAATAAACACTTGAAACACTGACATAGGCATCTAAGCCAGGTACGACAGGTCGAGCCGAATATTTTAAGCCCGTATCTCGTTCCTCAGGCAAGGCTGTCCCACGCAACAGAGGAATCGATCGACTCAGTACGGCGGCACTTTGTACGCGCCCCAAGGTATCAACTGTATTGGGTTCAAGATCTCCTCTTAAAGCACTAATGAGTTGCGCCCCAACTTGATAGTTGAGCACAATGCCCGTATCTCCAATTACGCGATCGGGAGAAAACAGATTGACACTCAGCGAATTGTTGACATCCTGAAAACCAAGCGAGCCATTAAACAAGCGATCGCGAAAAGCATACTGAGCCACTAGGGTGTGATCTCCCAAGACTTGGGCTTGATACCTTGCATTGGCTCGCAGTTGGTTTCCTAAATCTGAAGCATCCAAACCCGACAAACTTGCGGTTGCCGCAAAGGACTGCCCATCACCTAGGTTAGTTTGCAAATTTGCCACCAACCCAATCGCATCAAAGACTAAGAGTCCACGTTGACTGCTAAAAGCCTTTTGAATCAGCAGTTGGGGCGCTAGCGTTAAACTGACATCGGGCTGGGCGATCACATTAAAGCTTTGCTGATAAAACAGCCCACCTCGATCTTGGCGATCGAAACCAAACAAGGCTGGGGCAGGTCGTTGAAAGCGATCGAGCACGACACTATTTACAGGAACTGGTAGCGAAAACACCCCATCAAACAACAGAGTCGGAGATTCTGCCTCTAGTCGATCTTGGGTGGGTGAAATTGGCGTAAGTGTTGCCCTGCTGGTAACAAGTTGCAGTTCGGGTGGTGTAAATGGATCGTTGGTAACGGAGAGGTTTTCAGCGACCCAAGTATCATTCTCTAAAATAATCCGCTCGGCAATAAACCCAATGCGGCGAATATCTCCTTGGGTACCTTGGTTCGAACCAAGCACATTTACCACTGCCGAACCTGAGGCTTGATCGGAGGGCAAACGACCAGCATCCCCACGATTGAGCGTACCGAGATTAACTGAGCCTGAAGCCTTGAGTAAAACTCCCTTAACCGTTCTGTAGTTGTAGTCCAAGCGAGAGCCACGCAATTTTTGATCGCCGCGTGTAAAAAAAACATTGCCGTCGGCTGTGGCATCTTGGGTATTTACGTTGACTTGAACGCGATCGGCTCTCAGCTCTGACTGTTTGTAGCGAACGATCACATTGCCTGTGGCAACAAATACCTGCGTGTTGATGTTGTATTCTTGCTTGTCGGCTATGACGCTAATCAGATCGCCTTTAGGGGGCAATGGGGGTGGTGGCAATTTATCAGTAGGTTTGGGTAAAGGCAACCCACCGGGCTTTAAGATGCCCCTTTGAGCGATGAGGTTGTCAGGATTAAGCTCGATCGCAGGCAGCGATCGCATGAAAACTTGCAACTCTTCATATACATGCGGCGGAATCTTAGATGAGTCGGAGGGTGAAACAGATGCTAACCGCAAATCTGTCGCCTTCTGTCGAAGCGGCTGTGGTGATGATATTTGCCTTACATCTTCGTAAGAGACCTGATGCAAAGGCGGTGCAGGTGGTGGTGGAAGATAGGGCATATAAACAATTCTAGAACGAAGTCTATGCTTTTAAAACCTTTTGAAGTCACAAGTATTTAAAAGCCTGACGGACTAATTGCCAAAAAGTTACCAGAACGCTCTTAAAGAAGTGTGATGTGGAGTTGAGTCTGCCTTAACACTTTTACCGCAATATCTATGCAATATTTTATGTGTTTAGAGGACTGTTTAAGCTTTGTGGATAACATAGGAATAAATCTGGGGAATAAATCTGGTTAAGTCACTAAAACTTCGATTTTTGCCAGTACATCTCTAATAATTTCATCACTTGCCCTTTCAATAAAGGTGGAATTTCTCATACGCAAATCTAAGCTTTTGATTTGGTCGGTTAAAATTACACCGTTTGTCTGCAAACCAACTAATTTCACCTCAAAGCGCCAACCCTTACTTTTACTCGTGATAGGACAAGCGATCGCCAGATGAGAAATCTTGTTATATGCTTGGGGAGATACAACAAAAGCAGGTCGATGACCTGATTGTTCTCTACCTGCCTGCGGATTGAAATCCAACCAAATAATATCACCGCGATCTGGAATGTATAGCCTCACCATTCCTCATTCCCTACAATTGCACCTGTAGAAATCTCACCATGCAGGTTCTCTTCAGTCATACCCTCCAGTAATTCATTCAGGGAATATCGCTTGCGAGGTTCTGGTGTAAGCACGATCGCTCCATCAATTACCTGAAACCTCATGTATGTTCCTTCATGAATCTCAGCTAGCTCGGCAACTGCTTTAGGAATACGCACTGCTAGGCTGTTACCCCACTTTGTAATTTGTACAGTCATAATGCTATCTTAACGCCCTTAAATGTATCTACAAAGAGTATACACAAATTTAAAGAGCTTCGTCACGATCTACGATGCTCGTGACTCCTAACCGAATTAGTTGCGAATTTGTACGGGCATGATCAGGTAGCTCATTTTCACACCGCCAATGGGTACAAGGACAACAGGTGTCGTCGCAGAGTTGAGTTGAATTTGAATTTCATTACTAGGTAACGCCTTTAAACCATCCATCAGATATTTGGTGTTAAAGGCAATTTCTAGGTCGTCCCCCGAAACTTGAGCGGGGAGGGATTCTTTACCATTGGCTAAATCGGGGGCTTCTACCGACAAGGCAATTTCTTGGCTTGTGGCATTGATCGAGATTTTGACGATGTTGTTTTTTTGGTCGGCTAACACCGAAATCCGATCGAGGGCAGAGATTAAGGCTTTACGTTCTACCGTGACTTGGCGCTCAAACTGGGTGGGGATAAGTTGGCGATAGTTGGGGTAGCCCCCATCCAGCAAGCGCGAGGTTAACACCTGATTGGCGCACTGAAAAATCATCTGAGATTGGTCAAATCGAACCGCGATCGCCCCTTCAGTCTGTTGGTTCAAAATCCGCTCTAGTTCTCGCAAGGCTCTGGCAGGAATGGTTACCTCTAGATTGGTTTTAATATCGCTACCAACGGGCACATCATCGACATCTAGAAACTTGGTTTGAATCACGGACAGGCGATGCCCATCGGTGGCAGCAAACTCTAAGCGATCGGCATTGGCGGTAACATGCACCCCCGTCAAGACACGCTTGGTTTCGTCGCTAGAAGTCGCAAACAGAGAAGCATTCAAACCATCAATCAACGATTGCACGGGTAGGTATGCAGTTTCGCCATCCTCAGCAATCTGTGGCAGTTCGGGAAATTCTTCAACCGACAAGCCGTGCAACTGATAGCGACCAGAACCACAGGTAATCATTGCCATTGTCTTTCCTGGGTCAACCATCAAGGTCACCTCTTCATCGGGCAGGCGGGACACAATGTCGTTGAGTAGCTTAGCTGGGAGGGTAATCGAACCAGCCTCGATTACTTGGGCTGGAAACCCAACTTGAATCCCTAGGTTGAGGTCAAAGGCAATTAAGCCAAGCATCTGCGACTTATGGTCGGCATCAATCCGAATGTTGCCTAGTACTGGGTGTGTGGGGCGTGAAGCGACAGCACGGCTAACAAGTGAAAGGTTGGCGGTAAGTTGGCTTTGTGAACAGACAAGTCGCATGGCTAAAGGGTTTGTGGTGAATTTACAGAAATTTGACCTGTGGGAGCCAATCTTAACACTGTTGTTTTGAGGTGACTACAGGTTTTTTAGGGATTAAATGCTTTACATTTTTTTTGCATCGCTCTATTATTCCGATCTAATTTTATAAATTCTCTTGGTAGTAGTAGTAGGGGCTGTGGAAATTGTGGAAAACTTTCTGGGATCAATATAGAGTCAACTAAACCCCGTTTTTTGCCTGTGGATAACCCTGTGGATAACTAAGGGGTTTTTCCACAGGGTATAAATACCTATAAAAGCTTTTCCACAGAAGAGCCTATTTTTTCCACAGAAAAAGTGGGGTTTTCCACAGAAAAAGCAGGGTTTTCCACAGGTTTTCCACAAGCTAATCCATACTTACTATGAATAGTAATAAATCTTTACTTAAAATTGTACAAAAAATTAACACTTTTGGGGCATTGGGTTAGCACGTCAAAGACCTATGCGAAAGCGTAAGTAATCTTATGTAAAAGTGTTTTACCTGCAAATTTTTAAGGTTGCGGTATAGGAGCTTGGAGTACTACATATCTTCAGGTTTGATCGTGCCCCTGTGGTTGTCTTAGGAGATTTTCAGTTTTAGGAGGGGGCAGTACCCCTATGTATCCCTATACCTGCCTCACATCCCCCTAATACCCCCTAATACATTTATAGACGGTCTAACCCCTGGGGATAACTCAGAAAATAATCAGATCGTCAATTGTCTTGTAAAGTTGACAAGGCGACTCTTAGCCTCAGACGCAACAGCTTAAACCTAAAGAAAAAGGCGATAAAGCCAAGGGTCTAGCGAGAACTTAGTTAGAATCCTGATTGTATCTATCCAAATAAACACTATTCAGGCTAGTCACCTATGGTTCAGCTATTAGAGAATCCTTTACGAGTTGGCTTACAGCAAGAGAGGACACCTGAGCCGCTAATCTTAGTAATCTTTGGGGCATCAGGCGATTTGACGATGCGTAAGCTGGTACCAGCCATTTACCATCTAAAACAGCAGCGACGATTACCGCCAGAACTGACAATTGTAGGTGTAGCAAGACGACCTTGGAGCCACGACTTCTTTCGAGAGCAGATGCGTGAGGGCGTTGAGCAGTTTTCTAGTGGAATTGGTGCAAAGGAAATCTGGGATAACTTTGCCGAAGGACTGTACTACTGCCCTGTGGATATGGGCAACCTGGATGATTATTTTAAGCTCGATCGGCTCCTGACTCAAATTGACTCTGAGCGGGGTACGAGAGGCAATCGCGTTTTCTATTTAGCTGTCTCTCCTAACTTTTTCCCAGAGGCGATCGCTAAGCTCGGTGAAGCAGGCATGATCAAAGACCCTGTAAAAACGCGACTGGTAATCGAGAAACCCTTTGGACGAGATCTTGCTTCTTGTCAAGAGCTAAACCGTGCCGTACAAAAAGCCTGTGATGAGCGTCAGGTCTATCGTATCGATCACTACTTGGGCAAAGAGACGGTTCAAAATTTATTGGTGCTGAGATTTGCCAATGCCATTTTTGAGCCTTTATGGAATCGTCAATTTGTCGATCACGTGCAAATAACGGTTGCTGAAACTGTGGGCGTAGAGGATCGAGCGGGATATTACGAGAACTCAGGCGCATTGCGGGACATGGTGCAAAATCACCTGATGCAGCTATTTTGTCTGACGGCGATGGAGCCTCCTAATGCCATGGATGCGGATTCGCTCCGCACGGAAAAGGTAAAAGTAATTCAAGCGACGCGCTTGGCGGATACGCGCAATCTCGATTTCTCTAGCATCAGAGCGCAGTACAGTTCGGGTTGGATGAAAGGCAAAGAGATTCCTGGATATCGTCAAGAACCGAATGTAAACCCCCTCTCTACGGTTCCGACCTATGTAGCTATGAAATTTTTGGTGGATAACTGGCGTTGGCAGGGCGTTCCATTTTATTTACGCACGGGTAAACGTATGCCCAAGAAAGTCAGTGAAATAGCAATTCAGTTTCGCGAAGTGCCTTACCTGCTGTTTCAATCTGCTGCCAAGCAAGTGAGTCCCAATGTCTTGGCTCTACGCATTCAACCCAATGAGGGGATTGCGTTGCGATTTGAAGCTAAGATGCCTGGACCTGACCTGCGATCGCGATCGGTAGAAATGGACTTTGGCTATGGCAAAACCTTTGGAATTGAGGGCTCCGATGCTTACGATCGGCTTTTGTTAGACTGTATGTTGGGCGATCAAACCCTATTTACGCGTGGCGATGAGGTGGAAGCTGCTTGGCGCGTTGTAACCCCAGCGCTCAGTGTTTGGGAATCTCCTAGCGATCCGCTACTTGTACCGCAGTATGAAGCGGGCACTTGGGGCCCGACAGCGTCCGAAGCTCTGATTAATAACGATGGACGGCAATGGAGAAGACTGTAAGTTAGCTAAAAGCTATTGGCTTTAGAAGATATTAGGATTACCGCTCCTTTAGGTCACGTCCCTTAGTTTTCCAATTCACTGCTAATTGCTAACCGCTAACTGCCTTCCGATCACTGATAACCGATAACCGACAACTGATTCATCCTTATGACCAACACACAATCACCCCCAGTCGTATCTTTACAGGCTCCTAAAGATGTTTCGATTTCTCAAGTGGAATTGGAACTTAGCAAGATTTGGCAGGCCTATGGTGAAAACGCTGCCGCCCGCGCTACCACGTTTAACCTTTTGATATACGAACCAGAAGAATTGACATCCATGGAGAGAATGGCTTCGATTGATGCGATCGCTTCTCAAAGCCCCTGTCGTGTGATCGATCTGGTTCCCATTCATGGCGAAGACGAAGGTATTACAGCTCAAGTTGCTGCCTATTGCCCGATTCAAAAAACGCGTAGTTCGCTCGTCTGTGGTGAATATATTACGCTGCAAGGGACAAAGGATGCGTTCAACCGCGTCCATGCGCTGATTGCCGATTTAATTATTCCCGACCTACCTATATTTCTATGGTGGAAAGATAGCCCTGCACCGAATACCAAAATGTTTGAACGCTTGGTTAACCTCAGCGATCGCCTAATTTTTGACTCAGCCGTATTTACTGATTCAGAAGCGGGACTGGTGAAGAAGCAGAGCATGATTAATGCGGGTGCGCAGGTGGCTGACCTCAACTGGCAGCGTTTGGCTCCATGGCAAGAGCTGACGGCACAGGCATTTGACCCTCCCGATCGCCGTGCGGCAATCTGGGATGTGGATGGCATCACGATTGACTACGAGCGAGGTAATAGTACCCAAGCCCTCATGTTTTTAGGTTGGATTGCCAGTCGCCTTGATTGGAAACCCGTTGCAAGATTTAAAGAAGGCGGTGACTACGATATTCAACGCATCACCTTTACGGGCAAGAACGATTTGAAGGTAGAGGCCGAACTGGCGGCGATTCCTACGGCTGATGCTGGGGAGGTGGTGGGAGACTTGATTGGTTTGCGACTCACCTCAACCAATCTCAATGCAGATGCTTGTAATGTATTTTGCTCGGAGTCCACAGGTTGTATGCGTATGGAGGCTTCAGGTGGTGCTCAAACCTGTCATATCCATCAGGTGACACCTCTGTCTGACCAAAGCGCAGATACCTTGATGGGGCAACAGCTTCAACGCTGGGGACGCGATATGCTTTACGAGGAAAGTCTTACGGTGACTGCTCAAATTTTGGGCTTGTAAAGATATGGTATGAGTTCTCCATATAGCCTGTTGTTTGACAAAGGGATAACAAAAAAGGAGCTAGAAGTTGGCAGAATCGCTGAATTTCTAGCTCCCTAGGATAAGTTTTTTCATAGGCAGCAAAGCGATCGCTGTCGATCTGATGGATGGTCGAACGATTATCGTCCCTTTGACATGGTATCCAAGATTATTGAAAGCAACACCCGAACAACGTTTGAAATGGAAGATTTGCGGCGGTGGTTATGGCATTCACTGGGAAGAGATCGATGAAGATCTCAGCACTGAGGGAATGTTGCGAGGTTTGCCTGCTCCCCATGAGTGAGAATCAGTTTCTTTGCTGAGCAAAAAGTCTCGATCTAATCAAACTCATGTCTGGTTGAATGTTTGACAATCGCTGACGAACGGACTCTGCCAGTTGCTCGCGGCGATCGAGGTAAGCTTCTATTTGCTCTTGGTGTCGAAGGTAGTAACCAATTACGGTATAAACGTCAGACAGTGAAAGTGTTGAGTACTTTTGTGTGATTGCCTCTGGAGAAGCTCCGTCCTGAAAAGCTCGAATTACAATCTCAAGTAGAACTCTTGACTTGCCAATCCGAACTGCTCCAGATTCATCTTCGCTTAGCGGAAGCACTTCACGCGCTAAAACAAAGCTCATTATTTTATTTCCTTCAATGATTACTAGAACTGGCTAATTTTGCTTGACTCATTTTGTACTGATCTCAATGATAACTTTTCTATTGAGGAATAAATTGGTGCATTGCTCTCTATTGACACACCCTGAAATGACTTCATGTTATATGTTTAATAAACTCAATTGTTTGGGTTGAGATAACTCATTAGAGGATATTAAAGAATTTCCAGTTTGATCGACTTTCTCCTCAATACTGTTTAACAATGTAACGACAATTCTTCCAACTGCGTGAGCTAGATTTACAGGAACCGCATTACCAATTTGCTTATATTGGCTACTTATGGAACCTAAAAACTGCCATTCATCTGGGAATGTTTGTACCCTAGCATATTCTCTAATTGTTAACGGTCTTGTTTCTTCTGGGTGGCATCTTTCTGTTTGCTTTTGAGCAGGAGAACAAGTGAGCGTCAAACTTGGCTCATCCCACGAAAGCCTACGAGCCATCCCTGTTTTACCGCCTCCCAAGAAGTAGCTACCTTGCATGTATTCTCTTTGGAGATCGTTGGGTAAGTCCCTCCAGTACCCACCTTGAGGGACATAAGATAGAATCTCTTTCTTCCTTTTGGGATAAGATTGACCTTCTGATTCTGGTACATCAGTATCATATAGCTCACCAGCTTTCAAAGCATCCTTTAAAACAAGTATTCTGTGATATGGTGATGGCCACTTAAATTTTGCAAACTTAACTAAGTCATTTCTAATCCCAACAAGAAATAAACGTTCTCTTTTTTGAGGAACGCGATAAAAAAGAGCCTTTAATACCCGTGGTTCAATTAGTGTATACCCTAAATCAGATATAACTGACGTAATAACGGATAAAGTTTTTCCATTATCGTGGTTTAATAAACCTCTTACATTCTCACCTAAAAAGACTTTGGGCATTACTTCTTTTATTGCTCTAGAAAATTCAAAAAATAATGTTCCTCTAGTATCTTCAAATCCTAGCTTTTCGCCTGCATAAGAAAATGCCTGACAGGGAAAGCCACCAGCAATAAGATCGATATCAGCGAACCTAGTAAAGTCCACATTTTTTACATCATTTTGAATGACATTCCAGTGAGGTCGATTAGATCGGAGCGTATCACAGGCATCTTTATCAAATTCATTTAAGGCAACTGCACTAAATCCAGCTTTTTCCAAGCCAAGGGCAAGTCCGCCTGCACCTGCAAAAAGTTCAATCGATGAATAATTTCTTAGAGCTTGTACGTTGAACTCTTGATTCCAATTTGTTCCGATCATGTTTCTCACCTCTTCAAAATGAATTAGTTGAGAAATTTCATATTCTTTTGCATTGGTAATTGGATTCTGAACTGAAGTTAGTTTTCCAGTTCTTTCCCAATTCAATAATGTGGCTTTTGACACAGAAACTATGTCTGCTAGTAACTGTGCTGAAATTGTTTTTCTATTAAATATTAAAGTCATTAAATCCTTCATACTCTTTGAAAGTAAGTAAGTAAATACTTCTCAGTAAATTAGGATCGATATCCGCTAGCTCACTAAATACAGAGTTTGACTCAGCTTCAAAATCGCTATTCTCTAGAATATCTTCGATGATCGACGGTAGTTTTTCACATAATTCTTTAAATGCAAACCTATTACCAGTTACGAACTCATAAAACTTGTCAATAGAAACGCGACGTATTTTTTCATTTGATACAGTTTGACCATCTAAGCTCATTTTCCATACAACATTCTGACTTTTTTTTGAAATGACTTCTACTAGTAAACATGTTGCATCCGAATTAGATAGCAAGGTACTTTGCATCCTCATGTACGTCTTTTGAGAAGATGACGAATTCATCGTGTTGTGTTTATTCTTCATCTCAACAAAATAATTAAGTTTTGAATTAACTACGTCATAGCCTTGTGCTGGGACTTCCCATCCATTACCCATGTATCGAAATATGTTTTGATGGAAATAACCAATGTGATTTGTGTTGGATTTATCTATTTGCCTTAGGACTTCATTCTCTATTACAGAATTAATGCTCTTTCTATACACTTTTGCATCAAACGTCAATGGGAGCATCTCAATTAGGCACTGAGCAAATATACTTAGGGGCATAGAAATAACCGTTGAGGTAAGCACAACGATGCTTCAAGACTTGAGCAACATTGTGACGGTTCCATTGAGCACCA
>NZ_CBDDRA010000038.1:0-43203 GCF_965232925.1 Tumidithrix helvetica PCC 7403 | reverse complement strand
TGGTGCTCAATGGAACCGTCACAATGTTGCTCAAGTCTTGAAGCATCGTTGTGCTTACCTCAACGGTTATTTCTATGCCCCTAAGTATATTTGCTCAGTGCCTAATTGAGATGCTCCCATTCATAAATTGCCCCTACAGGTCTACACAGAAGAAAGAACCTCTCATAGATCAAATAGAAATGTTATAGAAACCCCATTCAATGACTGAATGGAAAATAAAAGTCTCTAGCTTTCTTTCTGTTGCTTTTAACTAAATTCAAATATTAGAAATTACGTCTAAAAGGAAAAAGATAAATTATTTTCAATCCTTAAACTAGCTCTAAATAGGTTTTGTCATTTTGGAAAAGTTGAAACAGCGCATAAATTAAAGATACATAAGAATGTATAGAAATTGTAAATTTTCCTCAATATATTTCTTATGATTTACTTATAGAAAAATCTATAATTCGATTCCAGCGATCGCTTCGCTAAAGTTACAGCGAAAAGTGAACTAACGGTATGATATTAATCTTCTTTGGCATACACAGCCACAGGAACGCGCTTAAAAGCCGGCGTACCGCAGCGATCGTCAATGGGAACGCTAAAAATCGCATTCACCTCTGGATAGAACATCAATGCCGAGCCTTGGCGAATCTGCCCGTAGATAATCTCGACCTGCTCTAGTCTACCTTCATTTCCCTGCACAGTGACGCGCTGATGCTCGTGGAAATTCGCAGATTGAGCATCCATGGCATTGATCAAAATACAGTTGCGGTGAGGCATTCCCCGATAATAATCGCCCTGCTTGTACACGACCGTATTATGCTGACCATAACTGCGCCCCGTCCCTAGCGCTAATACAATTCCCTTTGTAGTATGAGGCAATCCAAATTCATCTAGACTTGGCAGGGTGAGTTTGGGTATTGGCGTCGCAAACATCTGTGCCTTCCGCGTGGGCGTGCCAAATTCAGGCTGATGGAAGATTCTACCGTCAATCGTAAATTCTCTTTTGGTGTCGTCAATTTCACCGATTTTGGCATAGCCTGGAATCGTCCGAGCAATCAATTGACGAATATACTTTGTATCTTGCAGCGATCGCCAATTTACAGGCGTATCTTTGTGAATGCGATCGGCGATTTCCGTGAGAAACTCCACTTCTGAAATCAAGTCTGTATCTTCTCTTTGCTGAAGATGGGAAGTACCTTCTTCATTGAAGCGGACAAAATTATTGCCAGATTCGGTGGTGGTTTTATGGGGGTTCTCAAATCGAGCGAATACAGGGACGATCAGAGTATTCTGCTTGGCGAGTCCGTGAAAATGCCCCAAATTGGGTTTGGTGGAAACATAGATAATCGTCTCAATTTTCGACAAGGCGCGTTTTGCTTGCCCAGAGTCAGGATTTGCCCCATAGAGATTTCCACCCAAGCAGAGCAATGTGTCGATCAGATCGCGATCGCTGGCTTCAATCAGAGCGCGAGTGTCGTAGCCCAACTTGCGACTGAGAGGGCGTTGCAGGACTTTCTCCAAAGCCTCCTGAATCTCTTGTTTGAGCTGAATCGTCACACCCATCGAGCCAAAACCCTGCACGTTGGAATGTCCGCGAATTGGCATTGTACCCGCACCTTCCTTGCCAGCATTGCCTGTGAGCAGAGCCGTATTGGCGATGCTAAAGATATTATCCACAGCATTGGCATGTTGGGTAACTCCCATTGCCCAAGCAAACACCACCCCCTGCGAAGTGCCGATCATCTGAGCGGCAATTTCTATTTCTGGCTGGGAAATACCACAGGTGTTTGTAATCTCTTCCCAATCTGTTGTTCTAGCCTGCTCGATGACTGCTTCCCAGCCCTCTGTGTATTGCCGCAGATAATCATATTGGACGAAACCCTTCTCTAGTAAAGACTTCTGGATTCCTACAAATAGTGCGACATCGCTGCCTGAGATTGGCTGTAGATAGTGTGAGGCAATTTCAGAGCCTGTGAGAAGGGATTCGATCGGGTAGGCAGGTGAGGCAAACTTAACTAAACCAACCTCCATTAAGGGATTGACGACGATTACCTTGCCACCGCGATCGCGTAGTTGAATCAGTTCGTTCATCAGGCGTGGATGGTTGGCGGGGGCATTGGAACCTATAAGTACCACACAGTCGCTCTTTTTGAGGTCAGCAAGACTGACCATCGAAGTACCCGAGCCAAACATTTGCTTCAAACCTACCGTGGAAGGCGCATGGCAGAGGTCGGAACAATCCGCTAAATTATTTGAACCCCTTGCCCGCATCATCAGTTGCAGTAAAAAAGCAGCTTCGTTAGAAGAGCGACCAGAGCTATAGGAAGCAATGCGATCGGGGGATTTGCGAAATGCTGCCTCGACAATTTCATACACTTCGTCCCATGAGATGCGCTCGAAGTGCGAAGCGTTTGCACGTTTAATTACAGGAAAGCTCAAACGACCGAGTTGGTCGGCTTCCATTGAGTTAAGCAGTTGCAGTTCCTCAAGACTGGAACGAGCAAAGAAATGGGTCGGAATCGGCTCCATTAATTCTGAAGCGATCGCTTCTACACTTTTGGCGCAGCGTTGTAAGAGTTCCTCATCCTCATTGCGAAAGCCTCCTTTTTGTCCACCAGTTCCCCAAGCACAAGATAAACAGGCACTTTTATGCATCAAGGTCTGCCATAGCAGTGCGCCTTTAGGTTGCAAGGTTTTTTCTGCCCAATAGGAAAGCACGGGTAGTCCGCCACCTACAGTTGGCTTCTGGGCAGGATATTGGGTGTTTTCTGCGTTTTCGTCGGACATAAACTTGATGGATACAGATATCTTTGAGTATATCTGCTGTTTAAATTACACCCCACTTTTTTAGCATAGCCCCCACAATACTCACTTGCTTGCTAAGATAGTAGCCATTGTAGGTAAACAGGAAGCACCCTTTTTATGTTCCAAACTGTACCTAAAGGCATAACCCTTCATGAATTTCTGGATTGGTATCCAGATGGTTATGGTCGCTATGAACTCTATGACGGAGTCGTTAGAACAGGTTTATAGGGTGGGAGAGCAATGAGAAGATGAAATACCATGTCTATTTAGTGCCATCCCCAGCCTCATCTGTTGACTGTGGAGGAGTTCGCTCGCCATCTGAAAGTTGAGACTTAAGGAATTCCAACTCGGTGTCGAGGTCTCGTTCGTGATTCACATCGATTGCAGAGTGGGCTGAGGGAGGCGTTTTTTGGGCATCCTGCTCTAAGCGATGAAAAGTTGTTAAAGCCTTGCTTTGGGGAATGGGGGCGCGATCGCGATCGCGGTTTGGTGAAGGCTTGAGCCGCTTTTGTGGTTGTTTTGTTTGTTGTTTTGTTTGCCTTATTGACGATCGGCGCAGCAGTTTGTATGTGAATATCCCTAACCCACCCGCGATCGAGCAAGGAATGAGAAGGCTAGCAATCGTGCGATAACCGATTTCCAGTCTATCCGTACCATCGACCCTTGCTTCGATCGCCAATTGCACGAAAAAGGGAACTTCTGAGAGCAGATCGTAACCTGTCTCATCTTCAATGCGATCGATACTGGTAACGTACTGTTTCCAATCCTGAGAAATTCTGTTTTCATTGGGCATATTGACGGCAATTACCCTTGTATTGAAACCAACATCGCCTGAATTTGAGCCGACACGATCGAGGATGACAATCACTTTCCAAACGTGCTGAGGCGCGATCGCCTTTCCATTCGCGATCGCTTCTTTCTCTCCGATTACGCCAGCCATGACGTAGAGTTCTTTCCCCTCTTTAGCAAGTTCTCTCGTATAGGTTTCTAGATCGTTCCACGCACCTTGGTTGTTTTTTGGAGCTTGCGGAATGATGTTGGTCATTAAAAAGGTTTCGGCATTGAGTGAATTGTTCTTCGTACGATCTGCCGAAGGCACCATATGTCCGCGATTGTAGACACTTTTTGCATAATCGTCTGGCATGATTTGAACTGTGCCAGGAGGCAAGCCACCATCGTTACGCCAAGCATTAGAACGCTCGGCTGCGCCTAGCCACGACGAATTAAGCTGCCAACTTGCCCAGTTGGGTGTCCCCCGATGGCGACTGTAAGACACCGCATATCCCTGCTTTAGCATCAGATAGTTGTCGATATTTTGGCGATCGGTCGTAGCCCCACTGGGATTTCCCATGGTCAAATGTACGCTGGCGGGTTGCTTAAAAAATTGAGAACCAGCATGTAAAGCAATTAAGCATAGCGAGCCCCCTAAAACGGCTGACGTTGCCCAAATTGCAGCGCTGTTCTTATTAGCCATTAACTTTATTGGGTGTATTAAGAATTTGGCTGTGTTAAGAATGATGTATTCAGCCTAATACCAATTTCAATTTATACCAATTTTACTTAGATTTGCAACAAATCTCGATTTGAGACCGCGCGGAGCGCGGTCTTTCAAAAGATAATGCGACGCATTATCTTTTGAAAATGGTATTACTTCAATGGGTACATTTGACATTGAAAGCCCGTAAAGCTATAACTGCAATGTTTTAGAACCTTCCTTTCATGGTGTGTCAAGTGTCAAGTAGACTAATTCTGTTGGGGAACGAGAAAAACCTCAGCAACAGCTAGTTACCGAGGCAGATTCTTGACAGATCCTTTACCTTCTCCCCCTCCCACAAATAATCCCTTTAACCCTTCCCCCTATCCCTACGGGTTCGTTCGTTGGTTTCCCATTCTCACGGTGCTGCGCAGTTATCAGCCCCAATGGCTATTTCGAGATATTAGTGCGGGATTGGTGCTTACGGCAATTCTCATCCCCGCTGGCATGGGCTATGCCGAAGCCGCAGGGTTACCCGCTATTTATGGTCTATATGCCACAATCGTTCCTTTAATCGCCTATGCCATCTTTGGTCCCAGTCGGATTTTGGTGCTAGGCCCTGACTCCGCATTGATTGCCCTGATTGCTGCCACGGTACTGCCACTATCCCATGGCGATACGAACCGTACCGTAGCGATCGCGGGAATGTTGGCGATTTTATCGGGATTCCTCTGTATTTTTGCGGGAATTGCTAAGTTTGGATTTATTACGGAATTACTATCGAAACCCATTCGCTATGGTTATCTGAATGGGATTGCCTTGACTGTATTTATCGGGCAATTACCCAAATTATTTGGTTTCTCTGTGCATGGGAATAGCCTCTTACAAGAATTGAACGAACTGGTGCAAGGGATTCTCGCAGGAAAAACCAATTGGACGGCATTGGCGATTGGCATATCATGCCTAGCGACGATCTTGGGATTTAAGCGATTTTTCCCTAAAATCTCAGGTGTCTTGGTTGCCGCGATCGGTGCAACTTTGATTACTTCGAGCTTTGGGCTAGCAACGACTAAAAATATTTCGGTTGTCGGGATATTGCCTCAGGGTTTGCCGACCTTTCAAATTCCCCAGATTACGCCGAGTGACTTCAATGTTTTATTGTCGAGTGCTGTAGCGATCGCTTTAGTCTCTTTTGCCGATATGAGCGTGCTATCGCGTACCTTTGCTCTAAGGGGTGGCTATAAAGTCGATCGCAACCAGGAACTAATTGCTTTGGGCATTGTGAATATTGCGACGGGATGTTTCCAAGGTTTTTCGGTCAGCAGCAGTGCATCGCGTACGCCCGTGGCGGAGTCAGCGGGAGCCAAAACCCAAATTACGGGTGTGGTGGGAGCATTATGTATTGCTTTGTTGCTATTTTTTGTGCCAATGTTGCTGCAAGACCTGCCCCACGCTGCCCTCGGTGCAGTGGTGATCTCCGCAACTTTTGCGATCGTGGAAATTTCCAATGTTTTGCGCCTTTATCAACTGCGTCGGTTTGAGTTTTTTCTATCGATTGTCTGCTTTTTGGGGGTCGCTTTATTGGGGGTAATTCAAGGAATTTTTATTGCGGTGGGGCTGGCTTTGCTGGCGTTTGTTTGGAGTGCGTGGCGACCCTATTATGCGGTACTCGGTCGGGTAGATGGACTCAAAGGCTATCACGATATTGTTAGACATCCCGAAGCAAGACGGATTCCTGGGTTAGTGCTTTTTCGTTGGGATGCCCCTTTATTTTTTGCCAATGCCGAAACCTTTAACTATCAAGTCATGCGATCGGTTGCCGATGCGCCAACCCCAAGCAAATGGGTGGTCGTGGCGGCAGAACCTGTAACCGATATTGATGTCACCGCAGCCGATGCGATCGCCGATCTAGATCGAACCTTGCAAGATGTGGGCATCGAGCTGTGTTTTGCTGAGATGAAAGGGCCCGTTAAAGATCGGCTGAAACGTTATGGTTTGTTTAGCAAGTTGGGCACTGAGAATTTTTTCCCGACCATTGGTCAAGCCGTCGATCGCTATTTAGAGGTACAGCAAGTGGAATGGCGCGATTGGGACGAACTATAGCAACCTACATGAACCAAAGTGCGAACGCTGCGGAACGAAAAAACGATTTTGGAATAATATGATCGATCGCTAATGGCATACCGATTAGCCGACTAGAGGTGAGACAGTACTCACAGCAATGCGATGCTTCAGAAATAACTTGTTGGCGAATAGACTTTGGGATAGATGACATTATGCTTCTGGTGGCAACTCATCTAGGGTTGGAATTGGATATCCGCGCCACCGTAAGATTGCCCATGCATGAGCTTTGGTTAACATCATCCGATCGACTGTTTTTCCTAAATCTTGGAGTTCTTGATATTCTATTTCTGAAAGTTCAGACTGTTGGTTTTTCTCAAGCAAATACTGGTGACGATCGCAATGTATTTCTGAGACTTGACTATGGGCAATTTCTAATAATTGATTGACATTTAATAATTGCATTTTCGATAACTCAGCTTGCATTTCTAATGGCAAGTTATCGACTGAGGGTGGCAGATTACCTGTAATACTCTGTAAAGCCAACGATTCTAAAGGTTGAGCAGTTTGCTCGGCAATGCGAGTCAACTGTTGAAAAAGTGGCTCAGGTAGCTCTAATGTCAGTTTTTGCATAATTTTTTTAGTGATAGCTTAATCTATATTAGCGATATTGCCGATCGCTAAGTCAAAAAGTCAATAGAGCCTTGTAGATAAAACAGCGATCGCTAAATTCATCACCAAAAATTGCGATCGCTCAAATACTAAACCCTTTGTATCTAAGCCTAGAGAATCCTTGACGTTTGGAAAGGAACTAAGGATTTTCTTCAAATATGGCTTCTAGATTCCGATCGCCTCAATCACTCGCATAATTTCTATGTCTTCATCAATGACGCGATAGAAGATGATTAATAGCTGTTTCACCATCAACGCCTTCTCCGCGATCGAGTTCTGCGGCGGCTATGTCGATTTTGTTGCCGAGTTCTTCGACCCAGCGATTGGCTCCGCCACGCAAGCTAACGTAATGGTTGCGTTTTTCTAGAAGTTGCAATGCTTCGGCAATTACTTCAGTGGCGTTGGTGTAGCGCCCTGTGGCAAGCTGGGTTTGAATGAATTGCTCTTGTTCGGGTTGGAGGGTGATAGGCATAGGTTAGTTAATGCGATTGTTATATCGATTATATCTAACGAGAAAATAATAAACATTATCCCTATTTTTCCCTTTTACCTTTTTACTTTTGCCTTGGAGGAATGCCACACATTTGGCGATCGTCATCGGTGGCATTGGGATTATTAACGAGATAGTCGTGCAACCACGCGCAACCCTTTGCTATCAGGTCATCAAGATTTAAATTCCACAATTTGACGGTTTTGTCTCCACTTCCTGTGGCAATCGTCTTACCATCGGGACTAAAGGCTACGCTAATGACACTAGCGCTATGCCCTTTGAAGGATTGGATTTCTTTACCTTCGAGATTCCACAATTTGACAGTGTTGTCCATACTCCCTGAAGCAATCGTCTTGCCATCGGGACTAAAAGCAACACTATAAACAAGCTCGCTATGCCCTTTGAAGGATTGGATTTCTTTACCTTCGAGATTCCACAATTTGACGGTGTTGTCCCAACTTCCTGTAGCAATCGTCTTGCCATCGGGGCTAAAGGCTACGCTCAAGACACTATCGCTATGCCCTTTGAAGGATTGGATTTCTTTACCTTCGAGATTCCACAATTTGACGGTGTTGTCCGCATTTACTGCAGCAATAGCAATCGTCTTGCCATCGGGACTAAAGGCTACGCTACTGACACTACCGCTATGCCCTTTGAAGGATTGGATTTCTTTACCTTCGAGATTCCACAATTTGACGGTTTTGTCTCCACTTCCTGTGGCAATCGTCTTACCATCGGGACTAAAGGCTACGCTACTGACACTACCGCTATGCCCTTTGAAGGATTGGATTTCTTTACCTTCGAGATTCCACAATTTGACGGTTTTGTCTCCACTTCCTGTGGCAATCGTCTTACCATCGGGACTAAAGGCTACGCTACTGACACTACCGCTATGCCCTTTGAAGGATTGGATTTCTTTACCTTCGAGATTCCACAATTTGACGGTGTTGTCCCAACTTCCTGTAGCAATCGTCTTGCCATCGGGACTAAAGGCTACGCTACTGACACTAGCTCTATGCCCTTTGAAGGATTGGATTTCTTTACCTTCGAGATTCCACAATTTGACGATTTTGTCCGCACTTCCTGTAGCAATGGTCTTGCCATCGGGACTAAAGGCTACGCTAATGACACTAGCGCTATGCCCCTTCAAGGCTTGGATTTCTTTACGTTCGAGATTCCACAATTTGACGGTGTTGTCTCCACTTCCTGTGGCAATCGTCTTACCATCGGGACTAAAGGCTACGCTAATGACACTACCGCTATGCCCTTTGAAGGATTGGATTTCTTTACCTTCGAGATTCCACAATTTGACGGTGTTGTCCCAACTTCCTGTAGCAATCGTCTTGCCATCGGGACTAAAGGCTACGCTAATGACAATAGCGCTATGGACAAAGCGATTTTTTTCTTGGACTCCATAGACAAACCGCGACAAATTAGCCATCACCAGCATTTGCGTATTTTTCTCGTCTCTTTTCCAGATTGCAGGATCTAAGCCTAAGTCCTTGAGTTTCCGTCCCGCGCTAACTGCCCTGATCAAAGCATCAAATACTAGCTCGTCCTTAAAGTCGCCCATAGCATCGAGACTCTTTATCCTTGCATCAGCAATTTGAATATCCTCATTTGCCACCTTCACAGCCTTTGCCGCCTTTGCCTGCTCCGCTAAAGCAATCGTGACCTTCCCTTCCGCATCCGCAATTTTCGCCTGCGCCGCCGCCACCTTCTCAGCCGACTCTTGTGATACCTTCTCCGCATCAGCCTTAGCCGCTTCTAGATTTTTTTGGGCTTCTTCCACATTCCGATCCGCTTCTTCTTTCTTAGTTAATGCTTCCTTAATACTTTGTCTCGCCTCAGCCTCAGTCTTTGCCGCCTGTTGTTTAATCTCATCCGCCCTTTTCGCGATCGCATCAGCCTCAGTTTTTACCGATCGCAAATCTTCACCCGCCTTTTTCGAATTAGCCAAAGCCTCTTTCTGAGTATCCGCAACCTTGACATTCGCTTCATTCACAAACTTAGTCGCCCATCCCCCCGCCACTGCTGCCAACAAAAGCGTCACCGCCAAAATTCCCGAACCAACAAAAACCCTCCGATCGGCTTTTAATTTTGCTTCTCCTAAAATAATTGCTTTTTCTTCGGCGATTTCCCTTGCTTGCTGTTCTGCCTCAAACTTGCGGCTACTCTCTACTCTCTCCATCTCCCGACTATCACTCAAAAAGCGATCGTCTTCCTTACTTAGCTGCTTCCCTTTCGCCCAATTCTCCGCATCCTCTAGCGCCTGCCCCCGCAACAAAAATGACTCTTTCTGCTCGGCACTCTCCTTCCACTGACTCAAAGCCTCCGCATAAAGAGCGGGACGCAAATCCGCTAAAGTCCGCTCCACCCAAGGCTGATTAAATACTGCCGCATAAATAGGATTGTAAACCGTCAGCCTATTCCCCCGCCTCACCACCAACCCCGTCAACCGCAATTGAATCTGCTCATCACTATCATCAGCCGCGATCCCCCCTCCCACCCTTACAAACAGGGGCTGAGACTTTTCTTCTCCCCCCCTCGATAAGGGGGACTGGGAGGGATCTTCACTCACACCTCCCGAAGAGATCCCCCCTCCCTTCCTTGCAAAAGGGGGCTGAGAACCTTCCTCTTGTTCCCCCCAGAATTGGGGGGCTAGGGGGGCATCTCCCAAAACCTGCTGGTACAACCCCAACAACCGCCCCCTCCCTCGCTCATCGATCCGCAACATCCGATCCTGCAACGTCTTTAAATGTTGCGGCACATCCTGTGCTTCCCAATTATCAATGATTCGCACCCGCACAACTTCCGCAAGCCACTCCGCAATATCCTTCCCAGATAGATCGTTCCCATGCTCTAACTCACCAATCACCAAACTCAACAACTTCTGCGTCAAAAAAGGCTGTCCCCCCGTCCAATTCAACACCTCCACCATCACTGCCGATGGATCGCTCACCTTCCCCTCTAAACCGATCGCTAAGGGCTGCACCTCCTCCAACTGGAAGCCCTCCATCGAGATCGCCACACCAATATTAAAAGCCGAGTGATTATGTCCGCGAATCAACTCTCTAGGCGTAGTCACACCAACAAAAGCAAAGGATAACCGATTGAACTTCGAGTCCTGATCGCGACTTTCATAAAAAGAGCGAATTAACATAAAAAAGTCATCCGCCATCTCATCCTTCAGGTTGAGCAGGTTATCAATCTCTTCCACAAAGATTACAATCGGCTGCGAAATCTCAACTAAAAGAACTTTAGAAATAAAATCATTCAGACAGCGCACGGGTGACAGCAAAGGTCGCGCTTCCCACCAAGTTTCTAGATCGAAGCGATCCTCTAACCCAAAACTCTCCACAAGGCTGCTAATTACGCTGGCATACCACTGCGATTGATCTAGCTGCGTGCCGATCGTCTGCGGATCGAGCGTCGCACAACGTATCCCATCCCTCTCTAACTTCTGAATCGTCCGCACCCGCAAGCTCGACTTCCCCATCTGCCGCGAATTAAACACATAACAGCATTCCCCCGCTTTCAGGCGATCGTACAGCTCCCGATCCGCCTGTCGCTCCACATAGGTTGGCGCATCCACAGGCAAACTACCACCCACGCGGTAGACCGAAGTACTAGCTAATGGCTCATTGGGTAATTCTGATGGCATAACCTACTAGCTCAACCTATCCTTAAAATATAAGCGATATAAATTGCATCGAGTTACAATATCGTTACCTTGCCGTTTAATCAATCCCATACTGTCCAGTTTAAACGCCTCCTTCGATCCCAATCTGGTTGCACCATCAGTATTGACAACCTTAAGCATCGCCGCCACCAGTTCGGGATTCGCCTCCAACTGCTGCAACCTCTCATTGAGATAATCCCCAAAAATTCCCTCTTCCGTCGGCGCAGTGCGCACCAACTCCTCAAGCCCAATATCCTCATGAGCAATGCGATCGATCGCCTTCTGCACTAAATAGGGATGCCCGCCGATCGTATCCATCATTTGAGAAGTTTCTAACTCAGCCCAAGGTAACCCATAGGCATTGGCTAAAGCTAGTACTTCTGGAGCTTCTAGTTCACCTAGCTCGATTGGCAATCCCACATTAAACGGTGATTGATTAATATTGTGGGCAGCATAGGACTCTTGCGAATAAACAATCATTTGCCGCAACTTACCCCAGACTTTACTGGTATTCACCTTCTCAAACCAACCGCGCAACAAACCGCAAAAATCAGCCTCAATATCGGGATATCTAAACACGCAATCAAAATTATCGATCGCAATCACCAAAGGCGAATCCGCACTATTTAAAAAGAACTTTTCGACATACTTCGTGCAATTAGTATTTGCGCCCAAAAATCCTTTCCAAGCATCCTCAGGACGCTGCTCGATCTCCAAGCAGTCACCAACATAGGCACAGAACCATTGCAAAAACTTGTTAATATCCGCAAATATTTCCTTATTCGCCTCGCGCAAATCGATCGCCGCCGTGCGATATCCCTGCTGGGTGGCATATTCCAAGACTCGCCCCATCATCATCGATTTCCCCATGCGTTCGGGCGATTTAATTCTGATCAAAGTCCCTGCCTTCACCACCTCCTCATAACAGCGCTGCTCTAACCGCGATCGCACGATATAAAAGTAGCCATTATTTGCCACCACCGAAATATCAGTATTACGATTAAGCTTTGGCAAACTGCGATCGCGCTTTAGTAATACAGGCGTAAATTCTTCAGGAATACTTTCTAAAGCGATCGCATTCACTCCTGACGCAAAGGCATCCTCAATCGAGCGATCGTCCCAAATCGCCCGATAAAACCCCTCCGCAAACTTCCGTGCCGCCTCATCACCGATCGCCTGATTCATGCCGACCACATAGGGAATATGCTGCGCGATCGCCTCAGCCTGCACCTCTGCATAGCAAGCATTAAGCACCACACATTGGATTTGATTGGCAAACAGCTTAAACAAATTCGCTAGAGCCTGCGTACTGACCAGCTTTACCCCGCCATCCTCATTCTCAAAAGCTAAACCCTGCTCACCGCCACCATGCCCTGAAAAATGTACGATCTGCGGTTTAAGGTTGAATAAGTACGACTGTAAATCTTGAGGGCGTATTGCGCCGCGTGACTCAATAACAAAGCGATCGCGATTTGCCGATCGCTCCAATGTCGTGCGAATTTCTTCCACCTCTTTATCCAGCCGCAACCTCACTGTATCTAGGGGATTAGCTGCCAAAATCAAGATTTTTTTAGTTGCCATACATTTCAAACCAACAGCTTAAAAGTAGCTGTTACTAGCTCTACCCCTACGTTATGATGCCAAGGCTAAAAAAGCCGAAGTATACTCAAATTTTTCAGATTCAGACTTTGTAGCATCATATCGCCTAATCTCTATATAATGCCTAAACTGCCTAGATACTTCGGGGCTTTGCCTTTTTGGGACTACTACTTTATGATCGCTTCGCTATCAGAGCGATCCACCAAATATCCATCTTCCATATAAATGATGCGATCGGCGAGGTCGAGAATGCGATTGTCGTGGGTTACGAGTAGGATCGTACAACCCTGTTCTCTCGCCAGTTTCTCCATAATTTCCACCACATCGCGTCCTGATTTCTTGTCGAGAGCAGCGGTGGGCTCATCCGCCAGAATAATCTTGGGTTGGCTGACGAGGGCGCGAGCGATCGCCACCCTTTGTTTCTGTCCGCCTGACAGATCGCTGGGATAGTAATCCATTCGATGGGCTAGACCTACTGCTGTTAAGACATGCCGAATGCGATCGTCTGCCTCTGTTTCGGTGATATCGTGGATTTCTAAAGCCATTTCGACATTCTGATAAACCGTGAGAAAGTTCAAGAGGTTGTGGGCTTGAAAGATATAACCAATATTGCGACGCGCCAAGGTCATCTGTTCGCGACTAGCGTTGAGCAATTCCTGCCCGAGAATGGATAAACTGCCTATCTGAGGCGATCGCAAACTGCCCATCAGCGTTAGCAGCGTAGTTTTACCAGAACCCGATGGTCCCGTCATAATTATGATTTCGCCCCGCTGAATTTGCAGGTTAATCTCAAATAACACCTGTTTGCGCAGCGAACCCTGCCCGTAGTAATGATTGAGATCGGTAATCGAGATTACAGGTTCAGAGGATGTATGGATAGATTCGGGGATTTCTAGCGCGTGAGATGGAAACATAGGCGGCTCCTAGAAAATATCGGCAGGGTCGGCAGTCTGCAACTTGCGCACTGCCAACGCAGCAGAAGCAGAACACATGATTGCAGTAAGAAGGAAGACAAACACAATTCGTCCAAGATCCATCGCCATCGGTAGGGATGTGGCAATCTTCGTAACCTGATAAACACCTAAGGCGATCGCTGTGCCCGGGAGAAAACCCAATACCGCTAAGATCAAGGATTCTTGGAAGACCACAATCAGTAAATAGCGATCGCGAAACCCCATTGCCTTGAGCGTGGCGTATTCTGGCAAATGGTCGGTGACATCGCTATAGAGAATTTGATAGACAATCACAGCCCCGACGATAAAAGCAATTACCACTCCTAAATCGAAAGTGTAGCCAATCGGCGTACTGGCATTCCAAAAAGCAACTTCAGCTTGAATATATTCTTCTTTGGTCATGACCTTGACATCATTGGGCAGGCGCGATCGCAACTCTGCCAGAACCCTTTGTACATCCGCATCTGGTTTGAGCTTAACCACACCTACATCAATCAGCCCCTTTTGACGGAAGGGAGCCATACGCAGGAAATTGATGTCGCTGGTAATCAGATAGGCATTGATGCCAAAGGTGGGGCTGAGCCGAAACAGTCCCCCGATCTGAACTTGACGTTCGTTAATTTCTGTCGTGACGGGTTCTCCTGCCTGAAGGTGTTGGGCGATCCCGCCGAATTCGCTGCGGGAGTTGGCATTAAATAGGGCTGTGTCGGGTTCCCTCAAGCGAGCTCGATTAGCTTGCACACCAGCTAAACTCATGACGTGATGTTCGGGGTTGATGCCAATGGCATAGATGTCCCAAATCTCCTTGCTGTAGGGATTGCGCCATTGAATGAAATTGAGATAAATCGGGCTGACGGATTCCACTCCTGTGACACCTGCGGCGGTATAGAGTCTTCTTTCGGTAAACCTGTCTAGGGAAATGAGCGATCGCGATCGGCTACTTAAGAGTACAATTTCGCCATTTAAACTTTGATGGAACTCCACAGCACTGCTAAACAAAGCGCCACGAAAGCCCATTTGTAGAAACATCAACAGATCGGCAAAGCTAATCCCAGCGATCGCCACCAGCAACCTAGCTCGTTCCTTCCGTAATTGCAACCAAGAGAGAAACAGCGGCTTTTTCTTTTTCTGGCCAGTTCCTCTCTTCTCAATCTTTTCTTTCATACAGCGATCCTTAATTATTTGTGAACATGGCTTCTAGCTCTTGCAGGCAAGATGCCTGCGCTACAAATTAATTACAATTTATTTAGGATTGCTATAGATTCGAGCAGCTTATATGTCATGGTGACCTTCCTCAAGACTGGACATCGATCGCTACCTGAATGCTGAGATTGGTTAGCCCCGATACCTTACGGCTAGATGCTTCATCCAAAAGCACTTTCACTTCCACAACCCGCGCATCAAATTGCGCCGCAGGATCGGTATTCAGGACATCTTTCTTGTTAATCTCCAACCCCACTTCTACAACCTTGCCCCGCAGTAGATCGGGAAAGGCATTGTTCTTACTGGTGACGATCGCTGACTGTCCGATCCGAATGCGACTGATATCCAACTCATAAACTTCTGCGACTGCCACCATGCGCTGGGTTTGTCCCAAGCTAATCACACCTTTACTACCGACGAGTTCTCCCGCGCGGGTATGAATTTTGAGAACCTGTCCATCCTGTGGCGATCGCACGATCGCCAGATCCAGTTCGGCTTTTGCCCTTGTTAGACTTGCCTCTGCCTGTGCCACCTGTGCTTTGGCAACATCCACATCCACAGGACGCACCTCCGCAACTTGCTCGAGTGTCGCTTGGGCTTCTGCCACCTGCTGCTGCCGCGATCGGCGAATTCGACTCAGTTCGGCCTGTGCCTCCTGCAATCTTTGCTGGGCGGTATCTGCGGTTAATCGTTTGCTATCGCGCAAGGAAGCAGAAACAGCTCCCTCGGTCTGGAGATATTGATACCGCTGACCTTCTAGCTCTGCATTGCGAAGTTCTGCTTCTAAACGCGCGATCGCTGCCTCTTGTGTCGCCGTTTCCGTTTGCAATTCGATCTGGAGGCGATCGACCACCCTTGCCTGCGCTCGAATTTGCCCTGACTTCGCACCTGCTTCCACTTGCCGCAGGCGAGATAATGCTACGGTAACCTGCTCCTGTGCCTCGCGAAACGCTGCTTCCCTACGGGCGTAAGTATCCAAAAGTGCGATCGCTTCACCCTTGCTAATCTGCTGCCCGTGAGTCACTTTGAGACTCTCAACCCTCGCCCCATCTAAGGAAGTGGGAGCGAATACCTGAATCACTTCACCATCGGGTTCTAATCGCCCCAAAGCAGAAACCGACTCTACTTTAGGGGGAGTTTGGGAGATCGGCGGTGTTGTTGCACGATTGCCGATCGCGACATAGCCAATCGCACCGACGCTCAAAGAGGCGATCGCTATAAATGCCAGCGAGAAGTAGCGATTTTTTGTCCATGTCAGGCTCATGCTATTCAACCCTCGCCACACCCAAGTTTTTTCCTTGTTGATGCTTCGTCATGCCGTGCATGACGCCGCCCATAATTCTTACCCTCGCCCACCGAGGCAACAGTGCCAGCGAATAGGCAAGTAGCTTTGATAAAAATCCTGGTAGCACGGTGGACTGGTGACCCAGAGCCTTCAAGGTTGCCTCAGCGACTTCGTCTGGACTCAGCGCCTTGCCCATCTGCATCCCCGCACGATTGGCGAAACCGCTATTGGTTGGGCCTGGAGCGGAAGCGATCGCATCCACCCCCAAGGGCGCAAGCTCCACGTATAGTGCCTCGGCAAGGGTCTGCACGTAGGCTTTCGTGGCAGCGTAGTGAGCAGCAAAGGGCATTCCTTGGAACCCCACAATCGAACTCATCAGAACGATGCCACCACGACCGCGTTCTGCGAACCGCCGCCCGAAGTGCCAACTCAAGCCCAAAAGCGATCGGCAGTTCACATTGAGCATTTCCATCTCTTGCTCCAGCCGGGAGTGGAGAAACTGCCCCGATGTGCCAAAACCAGCTGCTGCCACCAGCAAACCGACATCCAAATTGCGAGTAGTAGCAGCGAGGGTTTCAACTGCTGTCTCGAATGCTAAGTCGAGTCTCACAACCTCAACGTCAATCCCATGCTGCGCAGTCAAATCCTCCGCCATCCCCTCTAGCGCCGCTTGGCTCCGCGCCACCAGCACCAGATTTAGCCCTGCCTCAGCCAACCTAAATGCGATCGCACGACCAATGCCAGACGAAGCACCCGTAACCACTGCCCATGAGCCATAGCGGTCATACAACCGCCTCTGGCATCTTGCTGCCGAATTTCTGTTGCCCATTGCAAATTATATTTTTTGTATTCAAGTTTTTGAGTACAAAAAATAAGGTACACTGAAACAATTCAATTCGTCAAGCAATTTTTAGTCCGTATTTTTTAAGTTCTATATTTTAAAAACGCAAGTCTATGGCTCTCAAGCACACCATTCTCGCCTTTCTATCGCGGCAACCGCTGAGCGGCTATGAAGTTGCCAAAGAATTTGCTGAAGGGTTTGGGGGATGCTTTTGGAAAGCCAGCCAGCAACAGGTTTATGCCGAACTCACCAAATTAGAACAGCAAGGTGACGTCACCTATGAGGCAATTCCCCAACCAGGACGCCTAGACAAGAAAATCTATTCCATTACCGATCGCGGCAAACAAGAACTCACCGATTGGCTGACCAAACCCATGGAACCCACTGCGATTCGCGAAGATCTCGGCGTTATGGGATTGGCGGGACATCTCGTGCCCCATCAAGCGATCGTCCGCGAAATCGAACGAAGACGACAGCTCCATGCCGACATGGCGCAGCAGGTCAAAAAGCTAGACGAACACTTTGCCAACCATTTAGAATCGCTGGAACTCAAAGATCTCTATATGCACCTAGTCATTCGTCGTGCCATTCGCTATCAGGAAGATTGGGTGGCATGGTGTGACGAAGCCCTGCAAGCAATTGAAAGGGAAATTAAAGCGAGTAAAACAGACTTGTCCCAATAAAAGAGCTGGCAAAGCGAAGGAGTCAAGTCAATTTCTTTAGATGTAGGCAAAGGGACAATTGCGGATAGAATAGGATTCTTTCCTGTTTAGAGCGATCGCTGAGTGATGAAATTGGTATTCGCAAATAATCTTGTTTGTCCCATTGATGGTTCTGCACTCACGCCCCACGAACATAGTTTGACCTGTCCGAAAGGGCATAACTTTGATAAAGCCCGTCAGGGCTATCTAAATCTGCTCGTCGTCCAACATAAAGCATCCCGAGACCCAGGCGATACCAAAGAGATGGTGGCTGCACGCACAAGGTTTCTGAGTACTGGGTGCTACGAACCCATTGCCCATGCGATCGCCGATTTGACAAAAAAGCATCTAGCACATATCCCTTGTGCGGAACGGGTTACGATTCTTGATGCGGGCTGTGGCGAAGGCTATTATCTGGATTGGATGGGCAAAAAAGCTGCAACATGGAACTCAGAGGCCGTCTTGATCGGGCTAGATATTTCTAAATGGGCGATTCAGTCAGCCGCCAAACGCAGTCGAGAAATTACTTGGATTGTAGGCAGTAACCGTCGTCCGCCATTTCTTGCAAGGTCGATTGATTTGATCGTTTGCGCGTTTGGGTTTCCAAGTTTTGAAGACTTTCGTCATATCCTCAAGCCAAGGGGGAAAATTATTCTGGTCGATCCTGGTGTAAATCACCTGATTGAGATGCGTCAAGTGATTTATTCCGAATTAAGGGAAAAAATATCACCCGCGATCGCATCGACTGAAGCAGAAGGCTTTAACCTAGTGGATCGTTACAATCTGTCCTATCGATCGGAAGTATCCAGATCGGAAGATATTCAAGATTTGTTCGCTATGACCCCTCATTACTTCCGCAGCCCCCAATCAGGCAAAACTGCTCTGGCTCAACTTAAGCAACTCGCATTTACGGTCGATGTCAACTTCCGCATTCTTGTAGTGGCTTAAATCGGCAATCTTTCTATGCTAGGCATTGGGAGCCTAAGCAGAAGCAGTGCCCCTACATGGGTTCCATCTGTTCTTGCTTTTGTTTCGTTAGAAACGCGATCGCTTCGAGATCGAATTTAGCCAGAATTTCTGCGCCAGTCCAGCGGTGGTGGGTAAACTGATGCAAGGAAAAATCAAACTCTTTACTCACCGCCCAAAGTACGAAATTGGGATTGGTTTTCGCCGCTTCTATTTCCGTACAGGTAATCGTAAAGGAGATCTGGCGATCGGAATTTAAGGAGAAGCTCTTGATCGAGACATCCTCGCGCAAATCTTCTTTGGTGCATTCCAGATCGTAGATTGATTCGGCTCTCTCGACCGATCGCACTTGCCAGCCGTCAAGAATATATTGCGAAGTCACGGTAATGATCGCGGTTCGATCGGCGAAGTTATATTCACCTAAGGGCACAACCACAATCTTTTCAACGGGCTGCTCTACAACTCTTTCAACAATTTTCTCGACTTCGACAGTTTTTTCTACAACTCTTTCAACTTCAACAATTTTTTCTACTTCAACAATCTTTTCAACGATAACCTCAACAGTTTCAATCTCTTTTTGGATCACGATCTGAGGCGAGGATTCCACGTCGTCCTGCACTACAGGTACTTGGGATGGAGTCCGCTCGGAAAACCGTTGCTCTGGTTCCCTTGTTTCATCCGCAGGATGGAAATCTTGCCGATACTCAAGCTTGGGCTCTGCTTCAGGCGTGAATTCGGATCGATATTCTCGCGACTCTCTAGCGGATAGGGGTTGCCTCTCTGGGACTTCATGGGGCAGGTTGGCGCGCTCGCGATCGGGCGTAGAGAAATCTAAAGCAATTCGCTTTGCCTCGTTTAATCCATTGGTTTGATGGGAGTTTTGCTCGGGCGATAGATTCGACGAATCGGGTTTCTCGGTAAGTAATTTTGTCGTGGGTTCGGCTTCAGATTCTTCGGCAAGGGTTTCGATTAGGACCTTCGCTTTTTGATAATTATCGAGTTTGCCCTGTTCCTTATAAAGCTTGGCTGCTTTACGCAGATTTGTTTTGGCAGCATTGTCATCCTTGAGTTCGGGTTGGGAATGGGCTAAACCACGGAAATAATAGGCATCGGCAAAGTCAGACTTGAGCGCGATCGCTTCGCCAAAATCCCGCACAGCATCTGGATATTCCTTAAGAATAAAATTCGCCCGCCCGCGTCGGAACCACACCTGCTCTTGGCTGGGATCGATTTCTAAATAACGGCTGTAGTTTGAGATCGCTTGCTCAAAACTCTTGAGTTTAAAAAAGGTATTGCCGAGGGCAAACAGAGCATCTGTATAGCCTGCGTCGATTTCGATCGCTTGGGAATGGTCGGCGATCGCCTTTTCATATTGCCCTAACTTGAAATAGGCGAGACCGCGCTTGTAATAAGCATCTTTTGCCTTGTCAGGACGAAACGAAACCGCTTGGGTATAGTCAACGATCGCTTCTTTATATTCTTTTAAGCCAAAGTAAACATCGCCACGCCCAATGTAGGCACGCACGAAGTTAGATCTAGATTTGATCGCTTGGGTAAAGGAATCGATCGCATCTTCGGTAAATCCCTGTTGGCTATCTTCAAGCCCCCAGCGATAAAATACATCGACGATCCTGATGCCCTTGCGTTTTTTTGCCGCTTGTAGAGAAAATCGATCCCATTCGCGATCGAGCAAGCGCGTATATTCTTCGCGAAATACACCTGCCTCGGTTTGAGGTTCGAGGGGCAGACCCTCAAATTGGGGTAGTTGGCGCAGTTTATCAATTCTTAGTGGCTCGTCAAAGCTGACGCAAGCATCGATCGCAATCCACACCCGAAAGCTATTGGGCGCGGAATCGATGTCATAGGCCTCGCTCAGTTCTCGGTAGCGCGGCGATTTGAGTCTTAGTTGATATTCGCGATCGGCAGGTACGACCTGACCGCTGGCAAAATAGCCCTGAAGGCTGCTACCAATGCGCTTAAAGTATGCCCTGTCGCCAACTTTAACGGTTTGAATATTGGCACAGTTCCAAGTGATGATATATTGCTCCCCCTCGGCAATATCCTCGATCGCTTCAGCGAGAAAATCTCTGATTTCGGGCTCAACTTGCTCATCGCAAAGAAAAATTCTAGTCACCATAGGGTTATATTCTAGGTTTTGTGAGGCGATCGCCAAACTTTCAATAACGCTCAATCTGTAGCACTCAATTAGGATATTTCAACACATAAGCAATTCTATTATTCTAATAGATTGCCTATAAACTATACCAGTTGCTCACATAGCGTACTACTCTATGCATCTAGTTTACGACCTAGCAGAATTACAAACGCTGATAGCCCAGTCGCCACAAGATTGGCGGCCTTTAGTGTTTACCAATGGCTGTTTCGATCTGATTCATGTGGGGCATGTGCGCTATCTTGCTGCGGCTAAGGCACTAGGTAAGACCTTGGTGGTAGGGGTCAATAGTGACACCTCGGTGCAACAACTTAAGGGCAATACGCGCCCCTATGTACCCGAAGCCCAACGCGCCGAAGTTTTAGCGGCTCTAAAATCTGTGGATGCCGTGGTAATTTTTTCAGAAGTAACAGCGGTGGCAATCATTGAGGCGATCGCACCCGATATTTATGTCAAAGGTGGGGACTATACGCCCGAAACTTTGCCAGAGACTCCAGCAGTAAAGGCTTGCGGCGCAAGTCTAGAATTAATTAAGGTAGAAATCCCCACCTCAACCACAAAAATCGTTCAAAAGATTCTTAACAACTCTCAATCTCTCTAAGACTCTCCCCAAAAGCAACCATCGCATCTAGATGAGAATCTATTAACAAACATTGCTCTAGATGGTGAATATCCAGATCGGGCAAACATAAACTGCTCTGCCTTTGCTCGTATTTCCCTTGCTGCAAGCAATAAATGTTTATCTTCCCATCTTCCCAAAACCAAACTTCGGGTACACCACACAATTGATATTTTCTGAGCTTTTGCGTACTTCCACTTGTCACCACGACCTCTTTACACAAATCAGAAATCTCTTTCTCTGTGCCAAAGTTATAAGGTAATTGCTCAACCCAGTAAAATCAACTCAATTAGTTTGTTGGATAATTTAATTGCTGCACTACATTTGTCATTTCTAAAAGGCGCAACTACGCTCAGAAAACGACCCTCATGCCAATAAAGCCATTACAGTCTTTGTGAATCCTATTGGGCGGGATGCCATGATGTCTGCAAAATCGATCCCCTTTCCAATCGGCTCTGTCATTGTAAAAAAGAAGGTCGATCCGCGATCGCTGGAGGATGTCGCTCTTTTATACACAGTCATGATCAAGCATCAACCTTCCTTTAACCATAAAGCTGGTGGTTGGGAATTCGCCGTGGTTTCAGGGGACAGTCAAAAGACACAAGCAAGGGGTGCTTTGGCGAGTTGTATGGGTTGCCATGTGCCCCAACAACGGAATGACTATGTTTTTCGCACCTATCTACCTAAGTGACCTGCTTCAAAGATCCTGAAAAGCTGTCATCTTTGGAGTCTGCTTCAACAACCCCAAGAAAATTCGTTAAATCGATTTAGTTGCCAAGATCGTAAAACGCCTAGCTCTGAAGATTTTCACAAAAATCCAAAAGATTATATGATGTAGAATTCGGGAAAAGAACATCTTTGAGGTAGCCGTGAAAAGTTTGTGGGACGATCGCGAAGCGAAGCAGTATCAAGGGGATTTAGCCCTGCGGGTCTATACGTCACGTTTGTTAGGACGCGATCCTTCCTTGGTGCTGCATGGGGGTGGCAATACTTCAGTCAAAATTCGCGAACAAAATCTCGTCGGTGAAGAAGAAGAGATTCTCTATGTCAAAGGCAGTGGTTGGGATTTAGAGACGATCGCTGAGGCTGGTTTTGCCCCTGTCCGCATGGCTCATTTATTAAAGCTAGCCAAACTGTCTGTTCTCTCAGACTCACAGATGGTGAATGAGTTAAAAACCCAAATGACCATGGCAAGTGCGCCTGCGCCATCGGTCGAGACGATTTTACATGCCAGTTTGCCCTATAAGTTTGTCGATCACACCCATGCCGACGCCGTAATCTCTGTCACCAATACGTCGAATGGATGGGAACGCATTCGCGAGATTTATGGTGATGATGTCGTGGTGATTCCCTACGTGATGCCGGGGTTTGACCTAGCCCGAGTCTGTGCGGAGAGGTTCGCTGCTGAGAAGTGCGATCGCACGATTGGCATGGTGCTCATGAATCACGGTATCTTCTCCTTCGGTGCGACTGCTGCTGAATCCTACGAGCGCATGATTGCCCTCGTCGATCGCGCCGAAGTCTATTTGCAAAAGCATAAAGCCTGGGAAATTCCACCGATAGCCCTATTCCAAACCTCATCTAAGCCTTCATTTAACTCACTAGAACCTCAGCCGTTACGCTATGTTCTCGCCCAATTGCGTGCCAACGTGTCAAGGGTGGCGGGATTTCCCGTGATTTTGAGTCGGCAGGTCGATGAGCACAGCCTAGCCTTTGCCAGGCGCGAAGATGTCGGACAGATTTCCCAGCAGGGATGTGCCACGCCAGATCATGTGATTCGCACAAAGCGATTGCCTTTGGTTGGAAGGAATGTCAGCGTCTATGCAGAAGCCTATCAGGTATATTTTAACGAACATGCCCAGACGGCAACACAGCCTGTTACTATCCTCGATTCCGCGCCGCGAGTCATCCTCGATCGCGAACTGGGTTTATGTGCGATCGGGCGATCGGCAAAAGATGCGGCGATCGTGGCGGATATTTACCAGCATACGATCGAAATCATTCAGCGTTCCACCAGTTTGGGCGGCTATCAAGCACTTCCTGCCAGCGATATCTTTGCTGTGGAATATTGGGAGTTGGAACAAGCGAAGCTCAAAAAAGGAGGCTCCTCCCCAGCGTTTACAGGAGAAATCGCCTTAGTAACGGGGGCAGCATCGGGGATTGGCAAAGCCTGTGTCGATTCGCTGCTACGGCGTGGTGCCGCAGTGGTCGGTCTGGATATCAATCCTGCCATTGAGGCTTTATACGATCGCTCAGATTTTTGTGGAATTACTTGCGATGTTACCGATGAAGTTGCGATCGCTGACGCCCTCGAACGAGCCGTCCAGACCTTTGGTGGACTCGATATTTTGATTCTCAATGCTGGCATTTTCCCCTCTGGATGCCGCATCGATAGCCTTGACACGGCAACTTGGCAGCGAGTAATGCGCGTAAATCTTGATGCCAATTTAATCTTGATGCGCGAAAGCTATCCTTTTCTCAAATTGGCTCCAAAAGGTGGACGCATTGTTGCGATCGGCTCAAAGAACGTCCCCGCCCCAGGTCCTGGAGCGGCTGCCTATTCTGCATCTAAAGCAGCGTTGACCCAACTGATGCGGGTTGCGGTTTTAGAATGGAGCGGCGATCGCATTCGGATTAACTCGCTCCATCCCAATGCCGTGTTTGATACGGGTATCTGGACGGAGGATGTTTTGCAGTCCCGCGCCAAGCATTATGGGTTGACCGTTGAGGAATACAAGACCAATAATCTCTTGAAGGTTGAAGTTACTAGCCGTGACGTTGCCGAGCTAGCCGCCGAAATGTGCGGGTCTCTGTTCGCCTGTACGACTGCAGCTCAAGTTCCGATCGACGGAGGGAATGAAAGGGTTGTTTAATCGATTTTTTGTAAATACTTAGGTGGAACGCAATCTACTAACCAGACATGATTTGCAGAACAGTAAAAGAGATAGCCATCTTTTTGCATAGATGCCGTATCAACCGAAAAGATAACAGGCTTGCCATGTCTTTGCCCAACGGCTTTAGCAGTTGCAAGTTCGCCCGACAAATGTACGTGGTGGCGAGACATTTTCTGCAAACCTGACTGCATGATTGCTTCCACACTTTTTTCACCCGTACCGTGATATAAGCGATCGGGTGGTCGAACAGCCTCTAGTTGTAAATCCACCTCCACGCTATGTCCTTGGTTAGCACGAATTAACGTACCTGTAGGATCGAAGGAAAAGCGTTTTTTCTCGTTTGTAGCAACAACTTCTTCTAATTCAGAAGGACTTATGGGAAAGTTATGCTTCGCACTAGCCTTGAGAAGATCTTCCACTTTTACCCACCCTCCAACATCCAATTGCAAGCCGAGTTGCTCGGGCTGATGCCGCAAATATTTGCTGAGAAATTTGCTGATTGTGGTGATGCGATTATTTTTCATGATAATCATCTGCTCTAAACGTCATGTCTGCACCTTTTAACCTTGCTGCGGTTTGGGATTTGCTCGAACGAACCGTAGAAATACGTTGAAATCGCTAAGTTGGTCGTGTGATGTCGTAAGCCTGCTCAACGAGAAGAACAACGGTTCCATCGCAGCTAGGATAGGTTTTGCCAGCAACGATCACTTTGGCATTCCATGCTTCTCGAATCTCGGCTTCATAATCGGGAAAGCTATCTGCGTTGCCTTCATCTTCGTATCTTTGCCGTTCGTTGTAAATAAAGCGATCGCGCGTATCTTCTCGGAATAGAGTTTTTTCCCATTCCTCTGGCTCGCCTTCGACGCATACCCATCCAGATGTCCAGTCATCATCCAAGAGTGCAAACCAAACAAGTTTGCGCAGGAGTACTCCATTCTTTGCGCGTTCGTAAACAAAAGAGTCTATAGACGTGTCGCCATACAAGAAGATAACTTCGCCGACTTCCGCTGACTTTGCTTCTGCTAGTGAGTCTTCACCAAAAAGAATTTCGTCATCAGGAGGCCCATCATCTTTGCAATAATTGCACATGAGCCAAGGTGAACCTGAAATCTCCTCAACTTTTGAGAAAACTCTTCGAGTGTTTTCAATGTCACCAGTACGCACATAGTAGGTTGAGTAAGATTTCATGGCTCGATCCCCTCACTTTCTTGTACTTTTGTATGAAACTTCACCCTTAGTATAATTGAAAATAACTTTAGCTTTGTGATTTGTCACTCTAAAACCCAAAGTAGATCTTTAATCCCACCCCAAGCCCAATCAAAGCGATCGCGTCATTACTCATCACCATTCCTATATTGAGGGTATAGCGATCATGTATTAGACAGATTGATTCCTAGATTAAACGGAGACAAGAATTCAATATATTCCAGATTTTGAGGATTTTTCTCAAATTTCACAAGGAATTCAGGCTGGAATAGAAATATTGTGCTCAATACATTAAAAGCTGAAAGAAAAATACTATGGCAAATTGGGAAGCATTCCGTATTTCAGACATTATTAGTGATATTGACGACAGAAAAAATAGTGCTTCCAGTCATCCAGAGACGCTTAGTGTGGGAGGAAGAAAAGATGGAGATTCTGTTTGATACGCTACTCAAAGGAGATTCTTTTGGTGGAATAATGGTAATTAGAGAAGACAAAGACAGTAAACCTCTATTTAATTTCAGCCCTTTCACACGAGATGGAAGATCTATCAACTCAATTGAGGTAACTGACCTTACGTGGAAGGAAAAAAGCTAGACTGATGTGGGGCTATATTTGACAATTGATCAGTTGGAATCTTCATGGACGAGTATCAAATACTTTTCTTGCTTCTAATTGCTAAAATCCTCCTAAGAAGTTTGCTTATAGCCGAGATTAAAGAAGATATTCTCTAAGCTCTCTTGGGTGCGATGAAAATCGATGATGGGAATGCCTGCATTAACAAGCGATCGCAATAAAGCCGCACTATCTTCTGAGTTTCCTACAAACTGAATCGCAACATTATTCGCACCAGAATTTGCACCTGAGCTTGAACTTGGCAAAACTTCACAACGCTTGACCAGATCGTGCTTGCGAAGTTCGGTCTGCAGATCCTCAGCGCTACCCAAGGTGGAAATTACTATTTCTTGCTGACTGCTGCGATCGTAGAGATCCTGTAAGCCAGAGCTTTCAACTAAGCTGCCAAGTTCCATAATGCCAATGGAATCACAAAGCTCTGCCAGATCGCTGAGAATGTGGGAAGAGATTAAAATCGTCATTCCCTGTTGCTGGAGAGATTTGATGATATTGCGAACCTGTACTCTCGCGATCGGATCTAGTCCAGATACGGGTTCATCTAGCAACAACAGCGCAGGGTTATGAATAATGCTACGCGCTAAGCTAAGTCGTTGTTTCATGCCTCGCGATAGCGTACCAATCAGACTATCCCGTTTATTTTCTAGTTCTACTAGCTCAATCACTTCGTGAAGACGTTGCGATCGCACTGGATCTTTGAGAAAGTAGAGACGCGCAAAATAATCGAGGTAATCCCACACGCTGAGGTCGTCGTATAAAGGAAAATCATCAGGCAAGTAGCCAAGTTTGCGCTTGAGGTCGGGATTATTCTGCCCCCTTAAGAATCGCTCGCCCGTAACGTAGATTTCACCTGCCGTAGGTTCCTCAGCGGCAGCTAACATCCGAATCAGGGTGGTTTTACCCGCACCATTAGGACCAATTAGCCCAAACACTTCACCACTAAGGATTTGGAGATCGACATTCTTGACAGCAATTTGGTTATCGAACTGTTTGGTTAATCCCTGCGTGCGAACAGCTAGTTCTGAAGTCATATGCTTACTATGATGCAAATGGATAAATCGAAAAGCTTATACCATTTTCAAAAGATAATGCGACGCATTATCTTTTGAAAGACCGCGCGGAGCGCGGAACTCAAATCTCGATCTGTTGCAAATCTAAGTAAAATTGGTATTACAAAGGAGCGGCGTAACTTTTTATGTTTTCTGGGCGATATTGGCGCATGATCCGATTTGCTTGGATAATTAAGCTGTCTGAGCCATTGACAACGACTAAGTACTTCCCTTCACTCAAGCGATTGCGATAGGGTAAAGAGTCACTGCTCCCTGTTGCTAAGCCAACACCCCCCCCAACAAACATGCTGCCCATGCCGCCTGCGATACCTCCAAAAATACCACCAATCAAATGGTTGCCAATGTCACCTGCCCAGGCAAAGGTTTGAAGTTGACTAATTACGCTAAAACCAATACCAGAGATAAAGCCAAAGGGGACGAGCCAATAGGCCATAAATAATGCTTGTTTGCGTGCTGAATCCATGGGGTCAACCAGTCCATATTCATCAGCGCTTTTATAGCCTCGCCCCAAGATACTGATTGCGTCCATGGGTAAACCTTCTTTCTCAAGAGCAGAGTAAGCTGCTTCGGCTTCAATGCGATCGCGCCAAACTGTAACCAGATAATTCATATGTTTTAACGATGCTCTTACTATTTAAGTTTAAAGTACAGGATAAGGAGGTCTAAACGAGAACCCTCTATCTCATGAATTCAGGGGCTGCCGATACATTACCTCCGTCTCGATCGCAGTATGACATTGCCATTCAGGATCGGTGCTGGGATAGTCACTGCGGTAATGCGCCCCACGACTCTCAGTACGAAACAACGCCGATCGCACCAGCAAGTAGGCAAAATCCGCGAGGTTACAGGTCTCACCCCAGAGGCGATCGCTACAGGTAAGCTTGGTCAGTTCTTTTCGCCATTGTTGAATTTGGGCTAGAGCCGCTGCCATTTCGTCCGCTAGCCGACAGATGCCTGCCGCTTGCCAAGTTAGCTCTCGCAAAGCTGTTTTGATCCCTTGCAGTTTTGCAAGAGGATTCGCTTGAGAATCTGACTGAAAATGCATCATTTGAAGATTTTCTGACCATCTTTGCTCCCATGCTTGCGCCAGATCGGAAATCTGAGGACTGGAGAGAGATTCTATTTGACTTGATGTAGCGAAACTTTGCTTTACCCCTTCTGCTAAACGCGCCCCAAACACAAAACATTCCAGCAGCGAGTTGCTGGCGAGGCGATTGGCTCCGTGAACGCCCGTACTCGCTGTTTCACCGACAGCATATAGTCCAGGCAAAGAGCTTTTGCCCCAAGTGTCTGTGACAATGCCACCCATGCAATAGTGCGCCGCAGGTGTAACTGGAATGGGGTGAGAGAAAATATCGATTTGCCATTTTTGACAAATTTTGATGATGTTGGGAAAACGGTAAGCGATCGTTTCGGGCGAAATCGGCGACAGATCTAAGAAAACCGTTGGTTCGTCCGTGGTTTGGAGATGGGTAAAAATGGCACGACTAACCACATCCCTCGGGGCTAATTCTCCTTGAGGATGATAGGTAAAGGCAAAGCGATCGCCTTTGGCATCAATCAAATATGCCCCTTCTCCCCGCACTGCCTCGCTAATTAAAAAACGAGGCGCACCCGTCACCGCTAAAGCAGTAGGATGAAATTGCACAAATTCCATATCTCGAATTAATGCCCCAGCCCGCCACGCGATCGCTACGCCATCGCCCGTACTTGCCGTGGGGTTGGTGGTCTGGGCAAACACCTGAGCCCCTCCACCCGTAGCTAAGACGACAACAGGCGCAAGAAATAACTCTGGCGCATTGGGCTCTCCCAAATTTTTCTGGGCTAAATCGAGGCAAAAGGCTCCCACGCAACGACCTCGCTCCATACATAGATCGAGGACGAGGGTTTCCTTGAGAACGTGAATATTCGGTTGTTCTAAAACTTGTTTGGCAAGCGTACTTACGAGGGCGCGCCCCGTAGCATCGGCTGCATGTAAAACCCTACGGCGAGAGTGTGCTGCTTCAAGGGTCAGAGCCAGCGAATCACCGTGGCGATCGAAATCGACCCCAAATTCAATTAATTTCTCGATTTGTGGCTTGGCAGCGTTCACTAAAACTTCAACTGCCTCTGGCTCACATAGTCCCACACCTGCCTGTAAAGTATCCTCGGCATGAAGGATGGTGGAGTCATCAACGCTTACAACTGCGGCAATGCCACCCTGCGCCCAGTCACTGGCTGAGATCGTGAGATTATCTTTGGTGATTAAAGCAATTTGGCGATCGCCCATATTAGCAAGGGAGAGCGCCGTATATAGCCCTGCTGCTCCTCCTCCGACAACGATTGCGTCAAATTGGCTTTTATTCACAGATTAAATTCACAGATTAAGCATTTATTCAAATTTTAAAGATAGAAATAAGGGAATAAACTCCCAGAATGAGAATTTATCCCCCTACTACCAAAAGACATAGTCATGACATACCGTAAGTTGGGGCAAGCCTTAGAGTCTGTAGACGCTATTGTTGATCCGTTCGCGGTTCATAGAATTGTCTGGTTTATTTAATGTGAAAACACCAGCATTGTCACGGATCGTTTGTTTCTGAGTATCCGTCAAGCCTGAGATGTTTAGCACATCATCTAAGGAATCATAAGGGGCATTTTCAACAATGATTCGTCCGAGCGTGGGGTACATACCCTTTACCTTACGAAAAGCATTGATGTTGGCATTGTTTAGATCGATTTTGCTTATATCTTGTTTGATAAAGCTGGTATCGGGGAGTTGGTCAGCCAAAACAGAGGGACTTAGGTTACCGATAAGACCAAATGTCCAAGTAACAGCGATCGCTAGTATTAAAACTGAAAAGCGCACTAGTGCTTTCATGCTCAAATCTCTCAATTAAAAAAACATTACATATTCTTTTGAGATTAGCAGAAAAAGGGAAACCAAGAACCCTGACTCGCTATTGTTTCGTGAATAAGTGTAAATCAAGCGATCGTAAAAGTTAGGCAATTTGGACATTTCTAGTATAGAAAATCTCATTGTGTATGCGTAAGTCGGACTTACCCCCTTTAATTCCCCCTTGTAAAGGGGAAGATCTGAAATCTTGTTCCCTCCCTTTTGCAAGGGGAGGGCTAGGGTGGGGTAAATTCCAAATAAGAAACCATCTATTTATTCTGGCTAGCGAGAATGGCTTCTGCACATTGTTTGCCTGACAGCGTAGCCCCTTCCATGCTGTCAATGTAGTCTTGCATGGTGTAGCTTCCCGCCAAGAAAAAATTGGAGATGGGTGTGGCTTGACTGGGGCGATACACATCCATACCCGGAGCCTCGCGATAGAGGGATTGTGCCAATTTGACCACGCTGTACCAAGTCATGTTGAGATGGCGCGACGAGGGAAAAATTTCATGGACTTGCTTGAGGGTATGCTGTGCGATCGCTTCATTACTTTCTTTAATAAATGGATCGCCAGGGGTAAGCACGAGTTGGAGTAACGAGCCTTCTCCCTGTTTGTAATAGTTGGTAGGACTGGTGATCGCCAAATCGGCAAAGGTAGAAAAGTCTACTTTTACGGCATAGAGCAGGTTGTCGATATCGGTGACCCAGCCATCAAAGCGCAGTTGTACGGTTACCACGGGGACAGCATCGAGTTTATAGATGTTGTCAAACAACGACCACTTACGCCATGCCTCTGGAATCACGCGTTTAACGCCCGGCACGTCCGTGGCGCAGACATAGACATCTGCCTTCACAATTTCTTGGGTGTCATCTTTGCCGACAACCACCCCCGTGACATGGGTATTATCGCCTTCGCCTTCAAACAAAACTTCCCGCACGCCCCGCCGCACATGAATCTTACCGCCGCGCTCTTCGATATATTTCACAATTGGCTTATGCAAAAACTCATCAGGTGAGCCTTCCAGCATCCGCAATACAGAGGCTTCGGTTTTGGTGGCAAAAAACTGAAAGATCGTCAGCATACATCTCGCCGAAATATTCTCGCAGTCGATGAAGCCTAATCCGTAAGCGATCGCATCCCACATATTGTCGATACTGCCCTGAGATCCACCGTGGGATAAAAACCAATCTTTAAAGCTGATGCCATCTAAATTTCGAATCGTTTTCATCGCACCCACAGGATCGATCAAGGCACGGACGATCGGACTCGTACCGAGGGCGAGCGCGTTTTGTAGCTTGTCTTGCGCCGATAATTGTCCCGTAGTAAAAAATGCTTTCAACCCATGAAAGGGCGCACCTGTAAAAAAGCGAAAGTCTAGATCGGCAGTCCTGCCACCCTTATTGATAAAAGTGTGGGTATGTTCTTTGAGGCGCAGATGTTGATATGCCCCGACTTTTTTGAACAGGGCAAATAGGTTGTAATAGCAGCCAAAAAATACATGCAGCCCCATCTCAATATGGTTGCCATCCGCATCTAGCCAACTGCTGACTTTCCCTCCAACAAAGGGGCGCGATTCAAAGATTTCGACTTCATAGCCCTGTTCGCAAAGTTCCACGGCTGTGGTCATGCCTGCCAAACCTGCCCCGATAATTGCTGCTCGCATCTTCTATTGCTTAATAATTCTGAATTAATCGTTTTAAAATATGAGTCGATCCAGCTTGCTGAACCTTTAAGCCATTGTAAACTTTTGTAGCCACAAGCACTTACCGAGCGATCGCTCCTCAAAGCGATCGAACTAAAATTTATATAGTTCGCTCCATGATTTCGCTCTGACAATTTCAGCCATTCCCATTAAACCTATTTAGAGGATGCTGTCATGCCCCCCCAATTACAAGCCACGATACAGACCAACTTACTAACCGATACATGGGTTGCGGCTACTTGGGATGAGTATCTCGCTCTTGTTAACGATCCGATCTATGCCAAAGCAAAATGCTACTTTCACGACGGTTACATGAGAGTCGAAACTATGCCAGTTAGTACCAATCATGCACTTGACAACGGAATTATTTACTTTGCTGTTAACTTATTTTGTACGCTTCAAGGTATCCCAGCCCAGGGGTTGATCAATTGTAGCTATCGAAAAAAGGAAGTACGAGAATGTCAGCCTGATGTTTCTTACTATGTCGGCGATCGCGTCAAGTTAGCTACTCGAAGTAATTCGGTTATTGATTTAGACGATCTGTCAGCACCCGATCTAGCGATCGAAGTCGCAAATACTTCTTTGAATGACGATCTGGGACAAAAACGATTATTGTACGAAGAAATGGGGATTGCGGAATATTGGGTGGTGGATGTGCAAAATGCTTTAATTTTTGCCTTTGCGATCGCCAACCAAGGCAGCTATCGCATTCATCAGTCCAAGGTTGTGTCGGGCTTAGCGATCGCTACTTTGCAAGAGGCTTTAAGTATGAGTCGCACAAAGTCCCAGTCTGAAGTTGGTAGTTGGTTAATGAAACAGTTTCAGATCGCCAGCGAATCTAAGCCAGTCTCTCAAGCCTAGTGACCACCAACGATCTGCGAATAGCTTTCTCTGTTTTCAGGGTTAATCTTTGGGCATCAACTTGGGTGCACGATTGGTCAGTTTGTTAAAGATTTAGAATTGATTGCTAAGGCTTCTGAAGTTGACGAATGTATCGACGCAGGTGAGTATATTCCACTTAAATACTGCAAAGCAAATAAATGCGTTAGAGCTGAACTCTCAATGAAAGCTTTTACAATGTCAGATATTAAGATGAAATAATGGAGAGATCAGCCCATGACGATCGCCACGACAAAACGAATAACGCTAAAGGAATACCTCACCTATGAGGATGGCACAGACACTTGTTACGAACTGGTGGATGGGGAGATAGTTCCCATGTCATTAGGGACGGGTGAGCATGGTGACATTTGTGAATTCCTGAATGATGAATTCAAGGCTGAGATTAAGCGGGTGGGTCTGCCTTGGGTTTCTAAGGATATGAAGATTGGGATTCAGTCACCGAGGGGCACACGTTGGGAGACCGTTCGAGTACCAGATGTAGTGGTACTCCCTTTAGAGCAATGGAATGGCTTAAAAAAACGGGAATCTTTAATTCCATTAAATGAACTGCCGCCTTTATTGGTGGTAGAGGTGGTAAGTCCTTCCACGGTAACAGTGGACTATCGGGCAAAACATAGCGAATATTCAGTCTTAGATATTCCTGAATATTGGATTGTCGATCCGATCGCGCTCAAAGTAACCGTTTGTGTACTGAAGGATGGAGCTTACAATGATGTGGTGTTTGCTGACGATCTCACAATTGTTTCTCCAACGTTTCCAGAATTGGGGTTGACCGCCCTCGAAGTACTGAGTGCAGAGAAATGAGTTACTGCTGGAAGAAAACTATATGCTTACCCTCAACGCCAAAAACTTAACGCTAGAGCAAGTACATCGTCTTTTGAGCTTTTGCAAGCTACCCAGCCGTGCATTTTCGACATTGCTCAATTTAGAAAGCATCAACCAACCCGAGCAGGAAGAACTCGCTCAAACTCGTGAAGATTTCGATCGATAGCGATCGCGCTTTACAGTTGCTGCAAATCCTCAAGGCAATTTGTAAAGGGGAAGAGACTGAATCGCTAAAATAAGCAGAGATAAAGATTCGCTTATAGTGGTAGCTGACTTAGTTATCAAATCCGTACATTTAGCAATTTCTGATTAATTTTTATGGCAATTGGTCGTCGTTTTATTATTGTTGGCTTGGGCGCAAGTGCTGGGGCATTGGTGGCAGGGGGTGTTTTTGCCAAGCTCAATCAAGGTAAGCCAAACCCAACACAGGCAAATAACACACCAGATTCCAAGCCGCAGACTCCTTCAACGTCACAGCCTACACAAATTGCGGCTAATACCTCTGGACAGCCACTATTACGCTTTGCCGCCGTGGCGGATACAGGTACTGGCGATCGCGGACAGTATGCCGTTGCCGATGCTATGGCTGCGACCTACAAGCAAAAAGCCTACCCTTTAGTCATCCTTGGTGGAGACAATATCTATAACGATGGCGAGATCGAAAAAGTTAAAGCTGTGTTTGAAGAACCCTACGCCCCACTCCTCAACCAAGGTGTAAAGTTTCACGCAGTCCTAGGAAATCACGACATTCGCACGAAAAATGGAGCCGATCAACTTGCCTATGCTCCTTTCCATATGCCTACTCGCTATTACACCTTCCGTACAGGAGCGAATGATGCGGTACAGTTTTTTGCGATCGATACCAATGTCAATGCGCCTTGGCAGGAACAGTTAGCTTGGCTCGACAAGAGTTTGGCAGCCAGCGAAGCCCCTTGGAAAATCGTGGTCGGACACCATCCCATCTATTCATCAGGGCATTATGGCAATACGGCCGAGTTTATTCGCGACCTATCGCCTTTATTTAAAAAGTACAATGTGCAACTATATCTGTGCGGACACGATCACGACTACGAGCGATCGCTGCCGATTAAAGGCACAACCTACATCGTGCATGGGGGGGGAGCCAATACCCGTCCCGTTGGAAAATCTGCCACCACTGCCTACTCAGCCGCAGAACGTAGCTTTGTCTTGCTTGAGGTCTATGCTGACAAAATCGTCACCGAGGCAATTGACACCAAAGGACAGGTGTTCGATCGCGGCACGATTGCGCTCAAATCCACTTAAAATCAATTCACCGCATAGTTAGGATTAGTTAGGATTGCCCATGAGTTTGTACCTGTACGCTATTTTTAACGCAGCCGATCTAAATTCGGTCAAGGATCTAGATCTACAGGGCATGAATAAGCAATCTGTCCAGTTCCACGCTTTAGCACCCTTTGCGATAGCCTATAGCAAATCGCAACAGGATCGCTATTTAGCTAGTCGCGCCAACTTGCTTGCCCATGAAACGGTGCAGGAGTCTTTAATGAAAGCTCTAGAAGTAAAGCAGGCAGTACCCTTACCCTTACAGTTTGGCTTAGTCATTGATGATTGGACACAGGTTCAAACTGACTTGATCGAAGGTCACCAAGAAGCATTAATGGCTTTGCTGGATGACCTTAAAGGCAAAAGAGAAGTTGGCATTAAGCTATTTTGGGATCAAGTACTAGAGCTAAATCTCGCTTTGACCGAAGATCTCGACTTAGCCCAAAAGCGAGAATCTCTCATGGGTAAGACCCTCAGCATGGACGAAGCGATCGAAATTGGGCAGGAGTTAGAAGCGGCTCTAGAAAAAAGACAGCGATCGATTATTGAGACGTTTTTGGATGCCTTGCAGCCTCTCTGCCACAAATATATCGAGGGCGATCTGCTCACAGAAAATATGCTTTACAACGCTTCTTTTCTGATTGATGATGACAAGGAGCCCCAGTTTGCCCAACTTGTAGAGTCTCTAGATGCTCAATTTGAGAATCGGCTCAGGATTCGTTACAACAACTTCACCGCTCCTTATAACTTTGTTACGTTAGAGTAGTCAGCTATTCGTTGTCAGAAAGGAATGATATGGAACTAATCGCAGGGATTTTGACAACTTTACTTGGTTTAGCAGGTACGCCAGGTATTGTGATCGATCGCGTGGCTGCTGATACCCTGCGAAACCAACTCTCCTGTGCTGAGACCCTAGAGGTCAGAGTAGACAATGCGCCAAATTACCAACTTTTACAAGGGAAAGTCGATCGCATTCGTTTAGCAGGCAGGGGGCTATGCATCTTACCCTACCTACGCGTTGAAGCCGTCGATCTCGAAACAGACCCCATTAGTATTGAGCCTTCCTCGATCGAGTCGGGTAAGTTGTTGTTGCGACAACCGCTCCAAGCTGCGGTCAGAGTGGTGTTAAAGTCAGAAGATTTAAATCAAGCCCTGCGATCGCCCACCATTGCCAATTCCTTTAAAGGCATTAAGATTGACATGTCCTCCTCTGGCACAGGTAAAGCTGAAATCTTTGACTTTGTGAATCCAGAAATTAAATTTTTAAATGACAACCGCATCCAGCTATCGACCAAATTACAGCCCGTACCTGCAAACCCAAATGTGCTCCAATCCCAACAAAAGCCTCCTTTAGATGTCGTTGTCGAAGCGGGGCTAAAAATCATTGACGGTACAAGGTTGGAATTGATCGATCCTCAAATTAATTTACAAGGCGCAAAGGTGCCTAGACAGATTACCCATGCCTTTGCCAAGGGGATCAATAAAGTTGTGAATCTAAACCAGTTAGAAGATCTCGGTATCATTGCAAGGGTGTTAAAACTAGAAATCACCGATGGCAAGCTACAGGTGATTGGCTTTGCGCGGATGGACTCTATCGAAAAGCTGGAGTCGAGAAAGTAAAAATTCAGCTATAGCAATCCTATGAGCTACAAGGGCAATAAAGCCAACTTACCCAGTAAGACTTGTTTAGTTTGCGATCGCCCTTTTACTTGGCGAAAAAAATGGGCTGATTGCTGGGATGAAGTCAAATATTGCAGCGATCGCTGCCGCAAGCATAAGCAATGATCGAAGCCTATACCCAACCAGACCAAGCACAAGCGTGGTTGCAAAAATATAAAGGGCAGAAACCCGTATTCGCATGCATTTTAGGGTTTACAGACACGGGGCTGATTCCGCATATATCCGCAGCGGGGGCAACACCAGAAGATCGCAAATACACCGCGATCGCCGATGCCGAATTTCTAGCCACAGGTCAAGCGATTCAGTTTCCTTTACCCCCTTTACCCGCAGGAGCCTCCCCTGTACTAATTTCTCGTGCTGTAATCGCAGGTCAAGTGCTGCCCTATTACATTTTTAATGCGGGACTGCCCACACCCCCAACAGTTCCGCATATCGATTTGCATGGTGAGCCAGCTAAATGTCTCAGTTCGGGGCAAGCCCTCAGCCTTACAATCGTTAACCATCTGTGGGAACAGGGATTAGCATGGGGCGAACAACTGGCTCAAATAGGTGCCTATGTGGTTTTGGCTGAATGTGTTGTGGGCGGCACGACGACAGCTTTAGCTGTTTTGACCGCATTGGGAATTGATGCCAAAGATAAGGTGAATAGTTCGCACCCCACTTGCAACCACGCGCAAAAATGGCAACTGGTACAACAGGGCATAAAGCATTTTCTAGATCTTCCCGCCGATCCTTTTACAGCAGTGGCAGCCGTGGGCGATCCCATGCAAATTGTGGTGGCAGGCATGGCGATCGCTGCCAGTCGTAAGGTTGGAGTGCTTTTAGCAGGAGGAACCCAAATGTTGGCAATCTATGCCCTGTCCAGAGCGATCGCTACCCAAAGACAGTTGGATTGGGATGCTGCTCAAATCGTAGTGGGTACAACCCGCTGGGTAGCAGAAGACAAGACAGGGAACACCGTAGGTTTGGCAAACTTAATTGGTGATGTCCCTTTGATCGCCACACAGTTAAGTTTTGAGGAATCCCAATATGCCCAGCTACGGGCTTACGAGCAGGGATTTGTCAAAGAGGGTGTCGGTGCGGGAGGAGCCGCGATCGCGGCTCATTTATACCAAAACTGGACGCAATCGCAATTACTTAAAGCAGTTGAAGCGCAATGGAGCCATTTAATGGGTGATTAATAAATTGTGACCAACCATTGACCTAAATACACAAACAAAGGATTTGCCTCTGTTCCCAGAGCCTGCACATCAAAGCGATACATGCCTGAGTTAGAGGGGTTAGTCACACCATTGGCAATAATCTCTAGATCTTGATTGGGTTTACTGGCGATCGGCTCCTGAAAAATAAAGCGGACGCTGCGGACTTCGCGATCGACCACAACTTCTCTAACATTGATCTTTTGCTGGGTTTGGCGAATCACAATTTCTACATTGTCAGGATCGATCGCACTGCCAAACCCTTGAGGGTAGAGAACTTGCAGCTCAGAGACTGCCTTATTTTTGGGCAATGGGGCAAAAAAGCGAATAGAATTTAACCTACCATTGGGGCGCGTTGTGCGAATCACGTAGCCAAGCGTTGCATCTTTGCCAGCACCAAACAATACCAAGTTATTTTGAGCCTGTGCGGATGAGGGGATCAAAAAAGATATCGGAAAAGCTGAGATCGTGGCACAGGTTAAGGTAGAAACTAGAAGCGTACTGATTTTCATTGATTTACTTAATTTGACTGATGTTTTTATACTTAGAGTGAGATCGCAGGGCATATTTACTAGGCTTAAGATAGGACATAAAAGCGAGGATAAAGAAGCGACTAGGACTCTATTTCATAGATTTCATACCTATGACTTTTGTAAACCCCACTGGTTTGAATAACACCTTTCTAACCAACACCTCAACTAATCGTACCGTCTCTGATTGACGTAGTACTAGTGTAAATTGTTCCATTTAAAACTCTAACCGATCCGCTCTAACGCTAAGATATAAGTTGACTTTCCAATTCCATCTCCTGCTCTTGTGGCTTAATTGCTGTGGCTAAACTGTCGATCGCTGATAAAAAAGAAATTCTTCGTTTGTACTGTGAGACAGATGCGACTACGACGCAACTTGCCAAACAGTACGAAATTAGTTCGAGTACAGTCTTGAGATTGCTACAAGAACTAATTCCAGCCGAGGAATATAAACAGATTGTGGGGCAAAAGCAGTCTAAAGCTAAGAAGTCTGCTGCATTCCCTTTAGAGATTGCATCTTCAGACGCTTTACCGAAAGCCAGTCCCCAAAAATCTCCCCAACCTAAAATTAATCAGTTAAATCTAATCGATAATTTGAGCGATCCCCAACCTTCCTTTCATGGCGCATTTAAGTCGTCATTTGGTATCCCATCTTCTGGATCGGACTTTGAACCAGGTTACAGAGAGACTGTGGTAGTTAACCCGACAGTAACAACTCCGCCTGTAGAAAAAAATATTGGTAAACCGATCACCAAACAAGCACAACTCAAGCGTCAAGCTGAGGAGCAGATGGAAAAGCAGCAAGCAGTATTACAAGATCGGCTTTCGCCAGAATTGTACGCAACAGACGTGCAAGCGATCGCCTACAATGCCCCAGCCCTCTTGAATTCCGATCTAGCTTCAGAGACTGGTGACGATCTTGACGTCGATCCAGAAGTTTTATTGAGCGAGATCAACAACGAAATTATCGTTGAAAGCAGCGTCGATGATGAGTTTGATGAGGAAGATGAAGAAGACGGCGATGATTCCGATCTTTTGGATGAAGACGATTTAGATGAAGACTTTGAAGAAGACGATGAACCCGATGGTGAGTTTGAGGATATCTCCACGTTTGTAGGAGGCGATCCTATTGATGCGAGTGTAACGCTAAATATACTTCCCTTAGAAGATGCAGAATTGCCTTCAACTTGTTACATGGTTGTAGATAAGTCGGCGGAAATCATTACCCGTCCTCTACGTGACTTTAAAGAATTAGGCATGATTCCCCCCGAAGAAAATCAAGCTCGAACCGTAGCGCTATTTGACAACCATCGTATCGCCCGTAGATTTTCTAACCAAAATCAGCGTGTAATCAAGTTTCCTGGCGATCTGATCTATGCCACCCACGAAAAGTTGGCACAAAAGGGAATCACGCGCCTGTTGTTTGGCGGTCATGTCTACGCGCTCTAGTCATTATTAGCAATCTTCGGAAAATGCAGCGCACAAATCAGTGCGAGAGGTTTTTGATAGACAATCTATGACCACATTCAATCTTTCGCCAGCACGACAAAAATTTTGGCAAGTTTCGAGAGTGCCTGAGTCAGACATGACGAACGAGCATTTGCTTGAGGGGGCCTTGGCGATCGCTTGGGAAGAATATCCCCGCATCGATCTTGCCTTTTATCGCACCGAGATCGATCGGATGGCTGAGCATCTGCGTCCTCGCATCGAATACCTCACCTATCCTTTAAAAATCATTGGGGAGATCAATCAGTACCTGTTCGCAGAGCAAAAATTTCGTGGCAATGAAACGGATTACTATGCTCCGTGCAATAGTTTTATTACCGATGTGATCGAGCATCGCTCTGGCATTCCGATTACGCTTTCGATTGTCTATATGGCGATCGGCGATCGCATCGACTTTCCATTTGTCGGCGTGAGTTTACCAGGGCATTTTATTATTCGTCCACAACGCGAAGACGTGGAAATCTTTGTCGATCCTTTTCATCAAGGTGAGATTTTGTTTAAGCACGATTGCGCCCATCGCCTCACTCAGGTCTATGGTGAAAAGATGACCCTGCGCCCAGAGTATTTAGAACCTGTGGGTACGCGCAAAATTTTAGAGCGCATGCTAACCAATCTCAAACATATCTACCTGCGCCGAGGACAAGCCGAGAAAGCCCTTGCTGCGATCGAGAAGTTGCTAATGCTCTATCCCGACAATCCGATGCAACAGCGAGACCATGGCTTGCTTTGCTATCAACTAGAGCGATTTACTGAGGCTCGTCTCGATCTAGAAAACTATTTGGAAAGAATTCCCTACGCCGAAGATGCTGGCTTGATTGCGAAGCTAATCGAAGAAATGAATTAAATTATCCAACTAAGAGAAGCATTACTCCGTACCTAGGACTGCATAGCGCAAGACCAGCATTTGTAGCAACCTTTTTGATTGCATTATTTTGGGTTAAGACAGTTTTGAGAAGTTTTTACCCCTCTAGCTCCCCCTTGCACTAGCCGCGAAGCGACTTCCCGTAGGGTAGGGGGAGGATTTAAGTTTCACCCTTTGCAAGGGGGAATTAAGGGGGGTAAAAGTAGAAATTTATACGAGATACTAGACTTCTCAAACACTCTCTAAGTTTGTGCGCTCCCTATACTTGGGGGATTAATTCTAATAGAGTACTGGAATCTATAGCAATGCTGAATTCTTTGTTTTCACTCGTTCGTAGAGTTCCTCCATCGTTCCAATAAACGAACTATCCTTTTGCCAAAAGGGAGGATTGTCTCCTTGCTTTTTGATCGCGATCGCTGACACGCTACTAGGCGGTGAGAATGGAATGGCTTGGGGTAAGCGCTTTTGTCCTTGCCAAAACTGTTTGAGTGTGGGTACTTCCGCGCACAAAGAAGTTTCGGGCTTCGTGAAGTAAGAGGTTGATGCCTTTATCTCAAGGGCATGTTCGTCTAGCTCCGATGCTAGGGCTTTGCCAAGAGGCGATTTGGCTAACTCTGCTTGCAAAGCTTCTTTTGATAGACCCCGCAACTCAAATAATAGAAAAGGATCGCGATCGAGTTCGCCAGCTAGTCGATAACATAGACCTGCAATATGTTTGCAAGGGTTGGAAAAATCGGGACAAGAGCAATCTGTTTTCAAATCTTTGCGGCTGCGCGGTAATAGACGTTGACCGACTTCCACAAAGCTATCCTCAATATTCTCAGGCACTTCGTTGAGCAATAGTCGCGCCACGACACTTGCTTTGGAGGACATATGCTGAATAATCGTTGACCAGTCTTTCGCTGCGATCGTCACCATCGCAACCTCGGTGTGATACTTCGGTTCTTTATAAACCCCAAAATAAGGATTGACATTGCCGCGAACGATCGCAGTCACAATCCCTTTGGTAATATCAAAACTGAGAATGCGGCTATCACCCGCATAAGAACGCCCGCGTTGCAGCCGACCTGAGTCAGTGAAAGATTCCAACGCGCTGATAAATTTTTGTCCCCACCATGTTTTACTGTGTTTTGCCATTTTATTGTCCCAAAACCCTAATCAAAACGGTACTTTGGCAGTGCGAGACTTTAGTTGTTACACAAGTCTAGAATATTTAGTCTAAAAGCAAAAGCTAATCGCAGAAAACAGCGTTATAGGACTGAGTTTTAGACCAATTGCAACCAAATTCCTATTATTTTCCGTATAACACCCCTATGCGGAATCATATCTAGAAAAATTCTGTATAATGCCACAATTGGTTTGTTATCAAGAAAGTTTCCGTATAACAACCTAATACAGGGTAATTTTTCAGAAACACTCTGCCTAATATCCTAATACTATAGTTATGCGACAACATCACATACCTAGATCTATTCTCAAGCACTTTGCAGATGCAGAGGGCAAAATTTGGATGCAACGACGGGGTGGCTTACCTGTAAGGACTAAGGTAAATAATGTTGCTGTCAAAAAGGATCAATATAAAACACTTCACGATAAACGACCCGAATGTTATGAGGAGCTATTGACTGGTCTAGAGAACTGGCTCAAACCAGCTTTGGAGGAGGTCATCTCTGAAGAACTACTTCCGAGTGTATCTGAGCGACAAAAAGAGTTAAGACTTTTTACGTCACTTCAACATGCACGCTCTCCAGCCACAAGGAAATTTATGAGCAGTGTTGTTTTACCTCACATTGCTAAAGAATCACCTATGAATATGGAAGTACAAGTGCAGATGAAGCTTGATCCAGAATATGATTTGCCAATGTTTATGGATCTTTACCATACAGTCTGTAAAGATCTTGAACAGCTCCCCCTTTTCCTAATTCGTAGTGAAGATGACGGTTTTGTCTGTCCTGATGACCCTGTTTTTTTGCAAAGTGGTAGTCAAGGAAGAATTGTGTTAGGACTATTTCCAATAAGCTCTCGACTACTTCTACAGTTTGGAGGCTCTGACCGCAATCCAACTTGTGAGCCGATTTCTGCTAATGCAGAAGCTGTCCTTAAATGGAACCAAGACTCAATTTATGACTCGATAGCTGTATATGGTCGATCAAAAGAAGCAGTTGATATAGCAGCAAAAGGTTGGCTTATCTAGAGAAAGATAGGTAACTCGTAGAATATTTCGGATAGAGAGAATCAGGGGGAAATATTACAAGTTTAATTGCATAACATAGTCCCTGAGGTGGACGGAAGTCAACAAGGAAAATAAACCTCTTTTTTTGAACATATATCAAGAACTAATTTAGGCAGTACCAATCCATCCAATATCGAGAATTCCGAAGAAATGGAATTCTCGATATTGGATGGATTAATCTTAAGTTCTTCCCTTCTATAGAGTTCTATATTTTCAAGAGGAATTAATATCTAGAGGGCTTTCTAGTTGTTTTTGGTTTTCCTTTATCCTCTC
>NZ_CBDDRA010000037.1:0-44062 GCF_965232925.1 Tumidithrix helvetica PCC 7403 | reverse complement strand
CTTAGGGAAAAGGTAGACCAACTTCTAGCAGAATTAACTCCCCAAGTTATAGCATCGATTACTGGATATCCTTTCATTTTGGAAGCCCTATCTGTTGCCAATATAATTTAAATTGGTATTAGGCTTTACGGTAGAAGCCGCGATCGCAATGAACCAGCAGCGATAGTATTGGAGCAGTGCGATCGGCTGTAAAAATGATGCTCATTGAATTTTGGATTTTTAAGTAATATTCAAAAGCTGATTCGCTGTTAGATTTAGCTCGGGGAAAACATGCGATCGCATGTTTTCCCCGAGCGCGAAACTGCGCCAATTGATACTCGCGATCGACCAAGCCGATAATCTCTTCATGATCGCCAACTGGACGCGCTTCTACGATCTCTCCGTCAATGATTTCATAACGCCTGCCATCCTCGGGATACTGCTCTAGGAACTCCGCCAACGTAAGTAATCTTGATATTGCCTGTACCATCGTTCTCACTAACGCAATTAGAATTCATCGCTCGCCTACTCCAGTAGGGGCAATTCATGAATTGCCCCTACTGGAGGCAATTCGTTACAAGAGCGCTTCGCCGCGACGATAGAGTTCGCGAGCGTAGTCAGTCCAAGTTCCCTGACCCCAATAGCGGAAACAGCTCGTTTGCACCAGTAGGTTATAGAGTAGCGCTTCTTGATAGTCCGATCGCTTGGTCACAGAAGGATCTTGCTGCACCAAGGTATCGTACTTGCCATGGAACTTGGCACTGAGTTGATTCATTGGTTCCAAGACATTCTCATAACCGCGCACCCAGCTCAGATCGTTCGTCCATGAAGCGCCATCCATGTGGAAGCGGCGATCGGTTTGCTTTAACTCCGCGATCGCTTTTTCCACTGCCTCAGGCGTAGAATTATTTGGATCGACGCGTTCCCAAATCTTAGACTGTTGCACGGCTTGGCAGACAGGATAATCATCAGGACTGACACCTGCCGCTTCAATCAGTTCCAAATATTCGGTTCCATTAAAGCCAACCACGCCAGTTTTACCAATTTCTTGCCATACTCTTGGGTAATCGCGGGGGAATTCATTCATCATGACGCCACCATTCTCACCATCAGCAATTTGGGTAACTAGAGAAGGAACTTCAATATTCCCGATTTTCTGCTTTCCTCTACTCTTGGCTTCGTAGTAAGGTTGCATTTGGGCTACCAGCTTGGTATCAGAACCTTGGGTTTTAATCAGTGCCGTAATGCTTATGGTTTCGCTTTTAGAGTTACGTGCGACCAAGCGGTTGGGTACATATTTGTGTTCCTGCCAAATCCCCGAACCATCGAGCCGCTCGATCGAATGCTCTTGGATCATCAACCAGCGATAGCCGCATTCTTTGAGCGCTTTGATATATTCAAACAAAGTGTCGGGGTGGTTGGGCATATGCATCTCAGGCGGCGAGAAACCTTTCACCCGCTTTAGCGCCTCAAACCCAAAGATAGAGGCAAAATATTGCTGCCATGCTTGAATGTGCAGTTTCACATCGGGAATTGGTGTAGAAGGCACGACGGCATGGCTCCACATCGTTCCGAGCCACTCGACATAGGGCTGATATTGGCGATCGCAGGTGATGCGCTTGAGATGGGTAAAAATATCCTCTCTGCCCATTTGCTGTAGTCCCCACAACAAATTGCCTGAGTAATCGAGCATAATGCGAGGATTGCAACCCTGAGCCACGAGATCGGGAATAAACTCGCCCATGCGGCTATAACACCAAGCAAATACACCCGCATTATGATTGTCACCATCGCCTGAATGCTCAAACATATGCTGGAGATTGCAGATCAGTTCTCCATGTGCCCCAGCAGGGATGGTGGGCTGATGCATGTGAAGGGCGCAAGCAAACCCCGATGTAATGTCTTCTAAACGAAGATTTGTGGTAGGTAAAAATACAGGTTCATCTTGCTGAACCAACGAACGAATTTCCTCTTCCCAGCCAGAAATACTTGGCAATCCAGATTTTAGGTCTGGTGAATTGGGAAATGGTGCTGTTGCAATCATATAAACTTCCTTCGCGATTTGCGTTGCTTGCGATTTTGGGTAATGTCACCCCACTCTAAGCTTATGCGCGATCCTATCTCTGATAACGAACGCTTAGGTTTAGAATTACTGATTTTTATGTATATCCCCTTAATATCTGCTTAAAAAGTTTTTACAAAGGAATATAATGATTCTTTAAGATTTTGTTTCTAAGGATGTCAAGCGTTTATGAGTACTAGCAACATAGAAAAAGAAGATACCCCTGAGAAACCAACCCGCCCTGCCACTGCTAAAAGTTCTAAACCAGCTTCTAGCAATAACGCTCAGGACAAAGAAGGTGCTTCTGAAGTCTCAGCGCTAGCAATTCAAGGAGAATCTAAACCAGCTGCAACCGTTGGTAGTTCTAAGGGTGGACTTCAAATTAAGAAAACCGTGCAACATTTTGGCCCACGCCCCATTGGCTCGAGTGGGTTTAAGGTGAGCGAATATTATTCTCAGGCTGGTACGCGACCTATTGGAGAAGGGACTTTACAAATTGTGGAAACCTATGCAATTGGCGGCAGCGATCGCCCGATCACCTCTAGTGGTCTGCAAGTGCTAGAGACATTTTCGTCCGCAGGCATTCGCCCTGTAACCGCAAGCGGTTTGGTAATCGTGGACAAATTTATGTCCTCTGGCGAACGGCCTGTAATGGCAAGTGGACTGGAAATCAGCGATTCCTATGTGGTGATGGGCAATCGCCCTGTTGCCTCTAACACGACCGATGACTCCACCACTTTGATGGGCTTTATTGATTAATTTGATTAATGAATGCTTGCTAGATTTCACACTTAGCGTTCAAATTCTTTGATCCTAAGTTTTAATTCTGATAGGTTAGGCTGGGAGACGATCGCCCAGCCTAATTTATTCGTCTGAATTTTGGTTTGAATTTTAGTTTAAATTTCTAATGCGATCGCTAAATTGGCGAGGAAGTTAAAATTGTTTGATTCTCTTAACCCATGAGCCTTGACCCGAAATTTGATATGAATCTTGCCCCCCCTGATTTGAAGGAATTAAGTGAAAAGCTGGCATCAGGCAAGGAAACATTACAGCTACAAGCCATCCCTGAATTCATGCGTTGCGGAGATGCGGGGATCGAGCAATTAATCGACTTTTTGCGCCAACGTCAAGCCGCCAATATTGAAGTTAGTTATATTGATGGCAAAGCTTACCAGACGCTGATTCAAGCAGACTCATCCAAGGCGAGTGCCCTGCTGCAAACCCATTACCCCAACGGGCTCTTACCGATTCAATCGGAGTCTGGAGTAGACTTTGAGCCATTGCAGACCATGCTTGCCAAACAAGACTTTCAAGCCGCCGATCGCATCACCAGTGAGAAAATGCGCGAGTTGGCTGGCAGTGCTGCTGTCGAACGGGGTTGGCTCTATTTCACCGATGTGAATTTAATTTCTGATGACGATTTAAAAATACTTAACAATTTGTGGCAAGTTTATTCAGAAGGTAAATTTGGCTTTTCGGTACAGCGCAAAATTTGGCTCAGCTTGGGAAAAAACTGGGAAAAGCTGTGGTTACAGATTGGATGGAAAAAAGATGGCTCGTTTACCCGCTATCCCGATGCCTTTACTTGGAACTTGTCTGCCCCCAAAGGTCATTTACCCCTTTCCAACCAAATTCGCGGCAATAAGACCATGCAGATGATTTTTGGGCGCAAGGTGTGGTGATGGCTTGTCACTTACTGATTCCAGCGGCGGGTAGTGGTAAACGCATGGGGGGCGATCGCAACAAGTTACTGATCCCGCTCTTAGAGAAACCAATTCTGCAATGGACGCTAGAAGCGGCGATCGCCTCTGAAGCGATCGCCTGGATTGGTGTGATGGCGCAACCCCACGACTATCCCGAATTTCAAAAAATTTTTAATCGGCTGCATACCACCAAACCGATTCGCCTGATCCAAGGCGGGGCAACGCGTCAGGCTTCCGTATTTAACGGACTGAAAGCTTTACCCACCGAAGGCGATCGCGTCTTAATCCACGACGGAGCCAGATGTTTGGCAACACCCGAATTATTCGATCGCTGCGATGCCTCCTTACGAACGATGCCAGGGTTTATTGCAGCCGTGCCAGTCAAGGACACAATTAAAATTGTCAATGGCAAAACGATTGTCGATACGCCAGACCGCGATCGGCTCTGGGCAGCCCAAACCCCCCAAGGCTTTCAAGTAGATTTGCTTAAAAATGCTCACCTCAAAGCCGTAGAGCTAGGCTGGGAAGTCACGGACGATGCCGCCTTATTTGAAAAGGTGGGATTATCCGTTCAAATTGTCATGGGCGAGGAAACCAATCTTAAAGTTACGACACCCCAAGATTTAGCGATTGCTGAATTTATCCTGAAATCAAGATCCTAATCGAGTTTATGAAGGGGACTAAAGGCAATAGCTCATGAATTTTGTCAGAATGTTATCATGAAGCCTAAATCAAGCCCCTGTGAGGTATTTCCTTCATGATCCTCTCACTGGAAAAATCTAACCCAACTTCGCAAAATCTTCTACAACGCGATGCCACTTGGCAAGATTATGTGGCATGCCGAGATCGCCTCGATCTCGATTGGCGTAAAATAGCATTTCACAAAGGATGGTTATGGGTTGAGATGGGGAAAGAAGGACCAAATCATGCCTCTTTTAGCGACTTACTGACCGCGATTTTCTTTGCTTGGGCATTTCTAAACCCCGAACCCACCATTCAATCCTATGGGCGCTGCTTAATTGAGAAACCAGAAACCCAAGCCTGTGCCCCAGACTTAGTTCTATACAAAGGTGAAAATATTCCCCGTTGGCAAGTCGGCGAGCCACGTCGGATTCTCTTAGACAGAGATCGCCTCCCCGATCTAGTCGGAGAAATTTCAGATACAACCCTCAGTTTAGATCTCGACGAGCAAAAGCAGCTTTATGCCAGTTTAGGCATAGCGGAATATTGGGTGATTGATGTCAAAGGGATGCAGATTTTCGCATTTGGGTTAACCCAAACAGGACTGTATGAAGCGATCGAGATTTCGCAGGTGCTTACCAATCTATCGATCGCACTGGTAGAGCAAACCCTACAGCGATTGGACAAAGAAACAAATACAGCCGCCGCAAATTGGTTTATGCATCGGCTGCAAGATCTCAAACAAGCTTGACGCTTTCTCCTCAAACCCTCCCCAAGTTTATGGCTTTAAGCTACGCAGAGCCACCAAAAGCTCGCTGTCTTCACGCTTAAAGACTGGCAAAAACTCAATATGCTTGTAACGCACGATGCCATGAATATCGATGATAAAGTAAGCGCGCTTGCTGCCAAAGAGACCCGCCACCCCATATTTTTGGCTGACTTCCCTATTGCGATCGCTCAGCAGAGGAAATTGCAGCCCTAGTTTTTTAGAAAACTCAATATGTTTCTCGATCGGATCGGTACTGATCCCCAAAATTTCGGCACCCGATTCGCGGAATTTTGTCCAGTCGTCTGCAAAGCATTGCATCTCGCTCGTACAAACAGGGGTAAAATCCCCAGGGTAGAATGCCAATACCACATTGGTTTTGCCCTCATAGCGACTGAGCGTAATATCGCCGCGATCGCTTGGCAAAGTAAAATCTGGAGCTTTTTGTCCTATTTCGGCTGACATGAAATTTTCGTGCTATTTTTACAATGTTAACTTCAAACCCTAACAGGTAAGAAACTCGTTAATTTAAGAATCATCTTAGCAATCTCAGACAAACCGATCATAATTAAATTAGAAAGCTAATTTTAAAACTGGCAAATCTTATGTCCAAGGCACATCAGACAGAAAACCTCAATATTGAGCTTGCTTCTGACCTGTATGAAGCCCTACAAGGTAAGGCTCAGTTATTGGGAAAAACGACTACAGATCTTATAGAGAAAGGTTTACGACTACTATTAGAGCAGTCTCTTTTAGAGGAATCATTTCTCGAACAATCGTTTTTCCAGCAATCTCGATCTGAACCACCTCTCACATTACAGACGCAGCTAGAGCGCACAATCCAAACCCGTTTTAGCACGCTCGAAAAACAATTAGAAAATTACGTCAATGTCTTAGTGGAGCAGCGTCTCAAGCATGAAGGATTTTCACAAATCAAGTTAGACCTAGCCAGCAACACCGCCGCGATCGCCACAATTCAAACTCAGATACAAACCTTAAACCAAACGCCAATTTCTAAACAATGGCGATCTCAGACGACACCCTCTTCACAAACAGGCTCTCTGCAAACCGACACAAGGGCATTCTCAGAGCGGGAATCCGAGTTTGGGAAGGCTGAGCCTACTTCACCTGAAACACTACCAAAGAGTCAGACACAGGGACTAGAATCGCAGTCAAGCTATCTTGCACCCACTATTCGCCAGTTGCAGGTTGGGGATCTCGTGCAAATTCGCGATCCTGATAGCCCTCACTACATGGAAAAATTACGTTTGACCAAAGTTAGTTTAATCAGAGCCAGCATTCAAACCGAAACAGGCGAACATACTTATTTAAAACGCGATCTGCGCTTTGTCCAGTCGGAGGACAGTCCTGAAAGTTGAAAAGTCCTGAAAATCGAAAAATTGCCTTTGACCCCTGCGATCGCGCTATAAAGCTATATAAATTCTCTTGTTTAAACCTGTACAGAGCGATCGCGAATGCAGTAGCATCGATAACTAATACCCGTAAATGTTTTAGCTTATACTGAACAAAACTCAAGATCTGTAAATAGTATCTTGAGTTACAAATATCTACAGCTAATTCGGTGTAAAGAATTGCTATACGCAATGGAGGAGTTAATTTGAAAAAGGTTGAGGCAATCATTCGTCCTTTCAAGCTAGATGAAGTCAAAATTGCTCTAGTCAACGCTGGAGTAGTCGGTATGACTGTATCTGAAGTACGCGGTTTCGGTCGTCAGAAAGGACAAACAGAGCGTTATCGTGGCTCAGAATATACTGTTGAGTTTCTGCAAAAACTCAAGGTTGAAATCGTCGTAGAAGACGATCAGGTGGATATGGTAGTCGAGAAAATTATCTCTGCTGCTCGTACTGGTGAAATCGGCGATGGCAAGATCTTTATTGCTCCTGTCGAACAGATTGTCCGTATCCGTACTGGGGAGAAAGATCTTGAAGCTGTCTAAGCTTCCTTCCTTCTAAGGTTAGAATATTATACAAATCATTACTCTTCTTGCTATTAAGCAGAAGAGTTTTTTGTCATTGGGCAAATGGCGATATTGAAAGCATCACTACGACAACTATCACGCACAAATCCGCAGGCACAGACCGTGTTTGCCTTAACAGATCGCTCCTCGATCGTGGGTAGAGACCCTAAATGTGAAATTGTGGTTGACTCTAGTTCTTTTGTTTCCGTTTCTCGACGACATGCAGAAATTAGACCTTTATTCAAATCTTTTAACGGCACATCGATTCTGAGTGGCTGGGAAATTTGCGATTTAGATAGTGCCAATGGCACCTATATTAACAAGCGGCGTTTACTCGGATGTCAGGTTTTGCAGCATGGCGATCGGATTCGCCTGACTCAAGATGGTCCTGACTACGAAGTTGTCTTTGAACGCGAATTTGAGGATGCTGGCTTAGAAACCGTCATTGCAGGTGATCGGTCAACTTTGCAGCCTATTTCTCAAATTACCAATCTAACGCTCAGCCAGTTAATTCCTATTTTTTCCAACGGGAGTGATTTACTGCACAAAGCCTATCTCGTTCCTGTGATAGGGACGGTAATCTTTGTCGTGCTGATGTTTGCCTCACTAAGGCAACCGATATATTTCAATCTAACTCTTTCTATTTATCTCAGTATTGCTGCCTATTATTTTGTCTATCAACTTTGTGGCAAGTCTAAACCTTGGTGGGTTTTGCTTGCAGCAATGATTGTAACCCTGCTGATTTTGAGTAGCCCCATTCTAGATCTATTCATCTGGGTGTTTCGCGATCTACTGCCGGGAAAAATACCTACAGGACAAGTTAGCTTTTTGAGCGTATTGGTTGCTATGTTCTTTGGAGCAGGCTTGATGGAAGAATTGCTCAAAGCTATCCCCATTTTTATGGCATGGTTGGTAGGCTCGCGATTGCGTTCCCCTTGGCGATCGCGGGTGGGAGTTCGAGAGCCTCTAGATGGCATTTTATTAGGGGCTGCCAGTGCGGTTGGGTTTACTCTATTCGAAACTCTGGGGGACTATGTGCCCAGTATCATACAGAGCGTATCTGCTCAGTCTGGCAATTCTAATCTCGGGGAACTGACTGGTCTACAGCTATTAATTCCGAGGGTGCTGGGTTCTGTGGCAGGGCATATTGCCTACAGTGGCTATTTTGGCTATTTTATTGGGCTGAGCATGCTCAAACCCTCAAAGCGCTGGCAGATTATTGCGATCGGCTATCTCAGTGCTGCCTTTCTTCATGCTCTATGGAATGCGATCGCGCTGTTTAATTTTTGGCTCTTGGCGATCGTGGGTGGTCTGTCCTATGCTTTCTTAGCCGCAGCAGTTTTGAAAGCCCGAACATTTTCCACTAGCCCCAGAGTTTAGTCCTGCATGAATTCTCAAGAGGTTTTAAAGAACCGAATAATTTCTCGGACGTGATCGAGAAACTGACCATCGCTGCTGAGTTGAGCGATCGCCTGTTGAGCCTCCCTAGAGAGACGTTCGTGATCTTGGTTGTTCACGGCGCGGAGTTCCTCAAATATGGCGGAGAGTCGGGCGACATCTTTTCGCGTTTCTTCCCAGTGTTGCTGTTGTTTGGCTGCCCAAGAATAGGGCTGCTCTTCATTCAGTTGTTCTTCTAGTCGTTGGACTGCCCCTTCTAAATTGGCAAAACGACTGCGTAACTCCATCACATCTTCACGGGGATAGACAATCTGAGCGCTAATCATGGCGAGGCGACTGGCTAGATATTCATAGGTACTGATCGCAGGGCGCAGGATCGTTAACAACAGCGCTGCGATCGCGCCGAAATAACCAATGCTACTAATGCCACTAGCGGCAAGTATATACAGCACCAAAGCAGAAATGCCATGCAAGGCGATTGCCGCGATTAACGAACGATCTGCCAAGGTTTTGGCATAGTCAAGTTGTTTGCGATCGAGCGGTATGCCCCTTTCTTGAGAAATCTCTGCCTCAATTAAAACCTTCTTGGCTTTGAAATGAATATTCCAAGGAACGGTGACAATAATCAAAAGCCAGATAAAAATGCTGCCACCTACGACCCAATCCATAAAGCTTCCCAAAGAGAAATGAAGCCACTGCGATAGACCAAAGGCAGCTAGCAGTAACACAACAAACCCAAATAACCAATTCATAAATCTTGAATCCATATCCTGTAAAGCCTCAGCGATTCCGAAACACTTCGATCGTGGTCTTTATCATGGGCGATCGCTCGAGGCTAGGTTTGCTGTGCTGTGACGCTTTTCGATCTGGCATATCAAAAATTAGGCTTAGCACGCAGCTTGTAAGCGATTCACGTAGCTGAAATATTGCCTTAAATCTGTTGTAGTCTTTAGCTCTTAAACTGATGCCCGATCGCTTTTTGTCAGAAAAAGATCGCCGATCGCCTGAGTTAATGTAATAATCATGGCAATTTTTATAGCTACGGGCTAGTAGCTGGTGTTGAGGGGTGTAAAATTCTGGTGGAATGAATGCAAGTAATGGGTCGCAATGCTGAATTACCTGTGGATACTTTAGAGGATGTTCCAGCCGCTACAGAAGTAGCTCAACAGACGTCGGAACATGGGGAAAATGCAGTTCGGGCTACCGCTCTGGAGGATGGTTCAGGAGCGACCCCAAAAACGAATACTGCAACGCCCATAGAGACAAACCAAAATCCGCAACTCCGCGATCAGTTTTGGGAGTTGGAAGAACTCAAAATTACTCAGGCAAAGCAAAAAGAGGACTGCCTTTATTTGCATTGTCAGTCAGATCGACCACGCAAGATTTTACAAGCGATCGCACCCAATTCTCAGGCACTATCGTCTTCTGTAATGTTTGCTGAGGGTGTCAGACGCGTTAAGCTTCATGGGAAGGGTTGGGCCTTGGGGGTAGATTTGCCGATCGATCATGCGGCGCTACTTGCTGCCGAGATTATTGAGTGTTTGCGACAAGATCCCAAAACAAAGCAGACTGCGCTCAAAGTATTACTGCACCAAAGTTGCCTCAATATCCTCTGTGAATGCCAAGCTGCGATTCCACAGGCGATCATGGCTTTGCCCATTCTCAGTGCCCTGCGCCAAACGAGACCCTCTGATTATTTACAATCTGTCACTGTCAGCAGTAGAACGATCGGACAAAAATTACCTAATTGGTCGTTTGAGATCGATCTACTTGCGATCGGAATTGTCCCCCCCAGCGATCGCCCCGACCTCTTATCAGCAACCTCTGAAGAAGATTCCGACAATGGAGAGGCAAGCGAGGGCGAGGAGGAGAGAGAGTCATCTGTCGTTATGACCTACGGCTTATCTGTTCTCAAATATCTGTTTGTAGGTAAATGGTTGTTTACCAATCAGCCTAGGGCTCTCACGCCGATCGTTTGTCTCTCTAGTCTAGTGGTCGGTGTAATGGGAACCTTCGTTCTAGATCGGACTTTATTTAATTATGCACAGCCTCACGCTCAGCTTAAAAAACAAGTTCAGAGCAGTGCGGTAGAGCTAAAAGGCAATCGCCTGACCGATCGCCCCAAACTAAATTTTCAGATCGATCTGCTCAACGACAAGTTGGCACTGATCGACTGGTATATCTCGGCGCAACGCCGCCCACCTGATGTCTTGATTATGGGAAGCTCTCGCGCTTTAAGAGGAGTCGAGCCGACGATTTTAGAGCAGTCGCTCGCACAAAATGGCTATAAGGGTGTAAGTGTATTTAATTTTGGCGTAAATGGTGCTACGGCAAAGGTCGTCAACCTACAACTTGCCGAAATCTTGTCGTCACAGCAACTGCCGCGAATGATTATCTGGGCAGATGGTGTCAGAGCGTTTAATAGCAACCGCGCCGATATTACCTATGATGAAATTTCCACATCCCCTGGATACAAACAATTACAGGTCAGCCGTAAATCGCCAGATACTTCTGGCGATGGGAAGTCTGAGCAGATCGATCGCGCTTCTAATAAAGATTTAGATGGCGATAAGCCCGTTACCCCACTTGGCAAGATGTTCCATGCCATTCTGGACAGTTATCCCCAGAAGCAACTAGTCCGCACCTCACTAGTCAAGGGGTTTGAACAATCGACCCTGTTGTTTAGCAATCGCAGAGAACTGCTTAGAGCCGCTCAACCCAACCGATCTGCCGAAATGGATTCAAAAGGCTTTGTGGGTTTTGATGTCACCTTCGATCCTAAAACCTACTTCCAAAACCACCCACAGGTCTCTGGTGACTACGATCTAGACTATCGAGATTTTAATCTCAATGGCAAACAGATGGAATCATTTACGGCTGTTTCAGAATTTTGCCGCCAGCATAATATTCAACTGGTGTTTGTGAATTTGCCTTTACACAATGTCTATCTCGACCCGACGCGATCGCGCTATGAATCGCTTTTTAGCAGCCGTATGCGCGATCTCTCAACGCAATTGAATTTCACCTATATCGATCTGAGTCAAACATGGCGCAATCAAGCCGCACTTTTTTCTGACCCCAGTCACCTCAACCGACAGGGTGCGATCGCGGTGGCAAAGGAACTCGCCAGCAATTCACAAATTCGCTGGAAGTCTGCAAGCTATTAATCAACGCTTCTATTTGGCAACCGTGGCGAAGGACTCCACACCCAGTGGGCTGGGAATCCAACCTGTGACAGCTTTGCGTTTTGCTAAGAGAGGTTGGGAATGCACGATTGGAATTCGCACCGCCTCGCGATAGAGAATCTCATCGACTTCCGCATAGACTTGCGCTCTCTCTTTGATGTCCGCGATCGCACGTCCTCGATCTAATAGCTGAATCAATCGTTCCTGTTTCCATCCTCCCAAATCGTTGGTAGAATTTGCGGCGAAGTGAGGATAGTAGAAGTTATCTGGATCGCCATAGTCAGCAGTCCAGCCCATCATATAGGACTGAAATCCAGGAGCTTTGTTACGATCGTTGAGATAGGCGGCCCAATCTTTGGTCTTTAAACTGACTCGAATGCCTACCGCACTCAGATCGGCGGCAAATGCCTCTGCGATCGGCTTGGGCGTAGGGAAATAGGGGCGCGAAACGGGCATATACCAAAGTTCCAAATCAAAGCCATTGGCATAGCCTGCTTCGGCTAAGAGTTGTTTCGCTTTTTGAGGGTTGTATTCATAATCTCCCAGTTTTGAAGACCGCGCCCAAGCTAAGGAAGGGGGTAAAAAATGGCTGTCACTGATGCCCAAATCGCCCCAAAAGGCTTTGACGATCGCTTTGCGATTGATGGCTTGGGCGATCGCCATTCTCACCTTTGGGTTAGACAAAGGCTGATAGCTGGGATTGAGTGCCAAATAGCCCACATTAAATGAAGGGCGGGCAACGACATCGAGATTAGAGTCGCTGAGAATTTCAGCCCTCTGATCGGGTGCGAGATCGACGGTGAAATCGAGCTGAGTTGCCCGCAGTTGCGCCAAACGTGCCGCAGGATCGGTGACAAAACGCATAACCAGTTGCTCGGATTTAGGCAAATCTTTTTGCCAGTAATTGGGATTCTTCACAAAGGCAATCCGATCGCCCGTACGCCACTCCTTGAGTCGGAAGGCTCCCGTTCCAACGGCAATTGAATTCGCATCGCTATTACTGGCAACACCGTAACTTGCCCCCATCTGTTGGATGGCTTTGGGACTCGCAATGCCAAAATAATTAGAGGCGATCGCCGTAGGGAAAGCGGCAAAGGCTTGATTTAGGGTGAATTTCACCGTATTGCGATCGACGGCTTCCACTTCCTTTAGTAAAGATTCAGGTTCTCCCTTAAAACCGCCAAAGAGGTCTTTCCAAATCTCGTAGTTCTTGCCAGCATTGCGAAAACCTTGGGGATGTTGCGGATCCCACCAACGTTCCACATTAAATTTCACCGCAGCCGCATCAAAATCGCTACCATCATGAAACTTAACTCCCTGAAGCAACTTAAATGTCCAAACCTTCCCATCTTCTGAGCCAGTCCATGATTCAGCCAGTGAAGGTTCTAACTCTACCGTGCCATCTTTAAAGGCAATCAAGCGATCGTAAATCTGTTGCTGCGCGATCGCCGAATTTCCGTCTATAAAATTTCCTGGTTCCAAGTTCACAGGCTGACCACCTGAGCCGTAAACCAATACCCCAACATTGGCAGTGTTACCATTAGATGAGTCACTTCGGGAAGGGCTTATATATTGATTAGTAGGCTGACAATTCGCTACAATCAAACCGCAAACTATAGCAACGCACCAGAAGCCCAATCGCCATTTTCGTTCCTGCCTACTTCTGAGCCAATTTCTTTGCCAATTTTTTAGTAATCCCATAATGATGTATGCCTGCTGAATTTGCCGAACGCGATCGCTAAACACAAATGTACAACTTGAAGCTACCTGTGGGAAATAAATGGCATCTACGATCTATTTCAATTGGTGTCGTTGGTTCTATTGCCACCTTAGCTGTATGTCAAGGGCTAAAAATGCAGGAGCGAGAACAACTTACGCAAATTCTCCATCAGCAGGTTTCCACAACCAAAACCGTATTGACCGATCAGCTAAATTCCCGCATTTCAATCTTGGAGGGAATGGTAGATCACTGGGAGGAATACGATAACAGGTCGCAGGCAGTTTGGGAAAAAGAAGCAGAAATTACCTTGAAAAGACTGGCTGGTTATCAATCTATTCAGTGGGTGGATAAAGATCTTCATCTTCTTTGGAGTGTTAAAGAGGGCGGTTGGAATCTATTGGGGCTTGATGCGACTTCAGTCGTAAATTTTCGCAAGGAATTTCTATCCGCGCAAGAGTCTCAAGCAATTGTGACCAGTCGTTTTGTTGCCCCTCAATCGAACGAGCAGAAATTACTTGCGATCTTTCCCATCTTCGATCAAAAGACAAAAATGATTGAAGGCTATATTATTGGGGTGTATAATCTTCGGCTTCTAATTGACACGATTCTTATACAGCAAAATCTTGAGAACTATGAGATTGCTATCTTTGATCGGGAAAGTTTTCTGTATCGACGCAACTCTACGCTATCCTCACAACGTCTGAGCGAGTTGTCAGAAGAGACAGAAATTAATTTTCGGAATACAAGGTTAAAAGTCAAGCTCTGGCTGACCTTCTCGTCCCTAGAACAACAGCAGTCTTACTCTTTTTGGGTGATTGCCTTTAGTGGTCTATCGATCGCTTGGATCTTAGCACTGGCGGTCTATTTTGCTGAAACTGCCAAGCAACGCCTACAAAACCTAGAAAGAGAATCTCAAGAACGAGAACGCGTAGAATTAGATTTACGAGAAAGTGAAAAACGCTTTCATAGTATGGCAGATATTGCCCCTGTAATGCTATGGATTGCTGATACCAAAGGTTTCTGTACCTTCTTTAACCTAACTTGGCTAAACTTCACAGGGCGATCGCTCGAGCAAGAAATTGGGGAGGGTTGGACAGAAAGCGTTCACCCGCACGATCTAGAGCGTTGCTTGTATGTTTACAGTTTCTCTTCGCAAAATCAACAACGCTTTCAGATGGAATACCGCTTGCGCCGATTTGATGGGGAATATTGTTGGGTACTGAGTACAGGCGTGCCTCGCTATGCCTCTGATGGTAGGTTTATGGGCTATATTGGCTCTTGCCTCGATATTACCGATATTCGAGAAGCTCAAGCTACATCACAGCGGGAATTTCAAAGTGTCTTATTACTCAAACAAATTACTCAAGAGATTCGCCAAAGTCTCAATCGCGAACAGATTTTTGCAACAGCCGCACTGCAAATCGGGCAGGTCTTTGGTTGCAGCCGCTGCTTGATTCGTGCCTATCTTGATGACCCTTTACCGCAAATTCCACTAGTTTCAGAATATTTAGAGGAGGGGTGTTCATCCATGCATGGCATCGATTTCCCTACAACTGGGAATCCTCATTTAGAACTTCTGCTCAGTCAAGATCAAGCGATCGCGACTTATAATGTTTATACCGATCCCTTACTCGAAAAAACGAGATCGATATGCGAACGAATTGGCTTAAAGTCTATGTTAGCGGTTCGGACTTCCTATCAAAATAAAACCAATGGGGTGATTGCGCTACACCAATGCGATCGCCACCGCCAATGGACATCCAGTGAAATCGAACTCCTTGAAGCGATCGCGGCCCAAATGGGCATTGCGATCGCTCAATCTGACCTCTTAGAAAAGGAAACCCGCCAACGGAAAACCCTCGCTGCCAATATTCTCGCCTTAGAACGGGCAAAACTGGAAGCTGAGTCTGCCAATCGTGCTAAGAGTGATTTTTTGGCAATCATGAGCCACGAAATTCGTACGCCCATGAATGCTGTGATTGGCATGACAGGGTTGCTGCTCGACACACCCCTCACAGCCGATCAACAGGAATTTACCGAAACGATTCGCAACAGTAGCGATGCACTTTTAACGATCATCAATGACATTTTAGACTTCTCTAAAATTGAGTCAGGTAAGCTAGATCTCGAAGAACAAGCTTTTAATCTTAGAACCTGTGTAGAAAGCGCAGTCGAGTTGCTGGCTTCTAGAAGTTTGGAAAAAAGAATTGAACTGGCTTACTGGATTAGTCCTGATGTACCCTCTCATATTATGAGCGATGTCACGCGACTGCGCCAAATTCTCGTCAACTTACTCAGTAATGCCGTCAAGTTCACCACCTCTGGAGAGGTTATCCTCGCGGTTGAAGTTTTATCCGTCGTTAATGAAGTTTTCAATATTCGTTTTGCGATTAAAGATACGGGAATTGGGATCGACAGCGATCGCCTCGATCGCCTGTTTAAACCTTTTAGCCAAGCTGATAGCTCAATTACGCGGCAATATGGTGGAACTGGCTTAGGCTTGGTAATCTGCCAACGTCTCAGTGCCATGATGGGAGGGCGGCTTTGGGTTGAAAGTCAGGGTGTAGTTGGTGGTGAACCTCCTTCCAATGATGGTAAGAAGACAATCTCACCATTTAACACGCTATCCTTGAATGCTGCTAGAGGTTCTACGTTCTATTTCACGATTCAGACAAAGGCGGTTCCTGCATTTGCCTCCATCGATCCTGCGATCTCTTCTTTGCACGAATTGGCTGGCAAGCAATTATTGATTGTCGATGACAATGCCACAAATCTAAGGATTTTAAGTTTACAGGTGCAGGCATGGAATATGGTTGCCCATGCGGTTGATTCTGGAGCCAAGGCACTGGAGCTGTTATCACAAGATCGTAAATTTGATGTCGTAATTCTCGACATGCAGATGCCTGAAATGGATGGAATGACCTTAGCTAAAGCCATTCGCAGGCTGCCTAAAGGCGACAGTCTTCCATTGGTCATGCTAACTTCCTTAACCAAGTCTGATATTCCAGATCTGGCTGCGGTCAACTTTGCGGCTTGCCTGAATAAACCGATCAAACAATCACAACTCTACGATCTGCTGAGTAATATTTTGGCAAGTCAGCCAATTAAAGTTGGAGTTCCATCTCAGCTTCCAGTCCTAGAAAACGATCTAGCAGAAAAATATCCCTTACGCATTCTTATGGCAGAAGACAACTTGGTAAATCAAAAGGTGGGCTTGCGTTTGTTGGCTCGTATGGGCTATCGGGCAGATGTTGCAGGAAATGGCTTGGAAGTGTTAGATGCACTAAGACGACAACCCTATGATGTCGTGTTAATGGATATGCAAATGCCTGAAATGGATGGATTAACGGCTACGCGCATGATTCTTGAGGAATGGAATCAAACGGAACGACCTCGGATTATTGCTATGACTGCGAATGCGATGCAAGGCGATCAGGCGAAATGTTTAGAGGCGGGAATGAATGATTACATCAGCAAACCCGTGCATGTCGAGGAATTGGTACGCGCTTTAAGCCAATGTAAACCATTGGGAACTTATCCCACATAAATCAACTGCCCAATTAGCGCGATCGTCACAGTTCCAATAACCGTAAGCAGATCCTGTAATCCAGGGGCTTGAACTTCCTCAATTGGTGGAATCTCTCGCAATCCTCGTGACAGCATGGCTTGATAAATTCGTTCTCCGCGATCGTAGGTGCGAACGAACATCACGCCAATCATATTGCCAATGACCTGACGTTGCCACGCGCGTTGTTGGGCATTCCCACGCCATAGTTTATGACTGGCAAAGTTTCGCGAAGCGGCTGCCCTTCTCATCGCGTTAAATTCTTCAATTAAAACGCTGAGATAGCGATGCATAGATGCCAAAATCGCCACCAGCAGAGATGGCACTCGCAGCACGCGCAAAGCATGGAGGAGCATCGGTACAGAGGTCGTCATCGTTAAAATATTGAGAACGAGCAGGGATAGAAACGCTTTAAGTGCGACGCTCCCCAATATGGTCAAACCTTGGGTTGTAATCTGCAACCATCCCCAAGCCCAGACGACTTCACCACCTTTTTGAAACAAGGTTCCTAAAAGCACCACCCCAATAAAGGATGACTCGATCGCCAAACGCTGTAAAAGTTTCAGCAACTTCACCCTACTGAGTGGGACGACCGCGCTCAGCCAAACTCCATAAAATAGCCATGTCCACCAGTGTCCATTGGGAGTTAAGGCGATCGCAAAAACTGTCAGAAACACACAAAAGACTCTTGTGGGTGGTGTGAGATATTTCCAAGAAGCGATCGGCAGATTGCTGGTCTGGCTCTCTTCGGTATTTAGATGAGATGCACCAATATGCAGCAATAGCATGAGCTTAAGCCTTTAGAACGATCGCTTGCGAACACCCTATTCAACAGGTCGATCGGGGCGATCTGCTGCGATCGTCGCATCTTTACCCCGTACTGTTAGTTTCCCAATGCCCAAGGCAATGCCAAATGTGGTTAACGTGCCAATTAAGCCAGCGATCGCTGTCGCAACTTTCTCATCGGGAATACCTTTTACGGAATATTCTTCAAATATGGCACGGAAGGGTAACTGTTTGGCTGCTGTATTCTCTGCGGCTTTTTCTTCAAACTTTAGATCTTTAGAGACTCGATCTAGACCATCAGGATCTTTACTGGCAAAGGGAGATAAGAAGATCGCGATCGTTAATGCCACACCAAGTCCTGCTAGGGCAAAAATATGATTTTTTTTCATGATCGGAAAAAAGGTAAGAAGGAATAGAAAGATAGGGATTCAGTGCTTAGAGATAGATTCCAAATTATTCATTTTCAATAGCCAATGGACGATCGTAGAGTAAGTCAGGACGAGTACGCCAAATGAAACTGAGCGCAGCTAGGGTAATCAGGGCTTCACCAATACCGATAATTAAATGCCAAGACACCATCGCTACAAATGCTACGGCGAGCGGCACTGTCTCCGAAAAGCCTAATTCCAAAGCAACTAGGATGGATGCAAACACGATACTCGTCCAAGAGGCGATCGCGACCCCAAGGCTCATGCCATACCAAGTGTTTCGACCAAACAAAAAGCGAATAGTGCGATAGAGGTAATAGCCCCCAAATGTGCCAATTAAGCCCATATTCACGACATTGGCTCCTAAGACGGTCAGACCACCATCTTGGAACATCACTGACTGCACGATAAAGACAACAGCCATCACCAAAGAGCCAGCCCAAGGACCTAGCAATGCTCCTGCCAATGTACCGCCCAGTAAATGCCCTGATGTCCCACCAGGGATCGGGAAGTTAATCATTTGGGTGGCAAAGATAAATGCCGCACATACGCCCATCAAGGGTACAGTGCGTTCTTGAGATTCGGCTTGTACCTTTACCAATGCCAGCGCAATCAAGGCGATCGCGATCGCCCAAGTCACCAGACTGACGGGTAAACTCAAAAATCCATCTGGGATATGCATCGCCAGATGGATCGAAAATGCAGGATGAAACATTTCTACCTCTTAGTTCAGTTATCAGCAATTTGTTACTCTATCCTAATTTTTCTGACGGATATTGTATAGAGTGATTTACTGAAGTGTGAGGAAATCTCGATCGCGGATGGTTTGTTTTAACCCGCGATCGCTCTTTCGGGTTTTACTTCCAACTGCTTCATGCGTTCTTCTTCCGCCCAATAGGCAGTTAACTGTTCTTCAATTTCTGCGCGTACAATTTCGCGATATTCCATAAAGTGCTCGTTATGGGCGCAGACAATCAAATAGTGTTCCCACACCGCAGGATTGCGTTTGATCATGCTAAAGAGATGATGCCAGAACTTCCAGCGAGTTTCACGCTTGATCCCTTGACGCCATACAATAATTGCCAGTGCGCGTAGATCGATTAGCGTCGGTAACTTGGCAGGAACCTTAACTCTGGGGCCACCTAGCTTGAGAAAATAGCTATAAACGCGATCGAGATAGGCATTAGGCTCATAAAGCTCGCAAAATGCTTCGACATATTCGCGGGCAATCTCATCGACGGGGCGCGTTGGCACAAAGTTCATCAGGGTGGTTTGATTGAGGTTGCCATTTGTACTACACAAGCGTCCTTCTTTTTCCAGACGATGCCAAAGTGCCGTATGGGGCAACGCCTGCAACATGGCAAAGGTGGTGGTAGGAATGCCCGTCAGCTCAGCAAAGCGCACGATGCGATCGCCCGCCCCAGACTTTTCCCCATCAAACCCAATGATAAAGCCTGCCATCACCCGCAGTCCTGTTTTGGTAATTGCTTCTACGGCTTCTAATAGCGAAGAGCGGGTGTTTTGAAATTTTTTGGTCATTTGTAAGCTGTCTTCATCGGGGGTTTCAATCCCAAGAAACACGGCATCAAAGTAGCAGTCCATCATCAGATCCATTAGCTCTTGATCGGCGGCAAGGTCAACGGATGCTTCGGTATTGAAACGGAAGGGATATTCATGCTCTTGCTGCCAAACTTTTAACGCTTCTAGCAGTAACTTGACATTACGCTTGTTGCCAATGAAGTTATCATCGACCATAAATACGCCCCGTCGCCACCCTAGCTCGTAGAGATAGTCGAGTTCTGCCAGTAACTGTTCTGGCGTTTTAGTACGGGGTTTACGCCCATACAGCACGATGATGTCGCAAAACTCACACTGGAAGGGGCATCCGCGCGAGAACTGTACCGACATGGAGTCGTAGGCATCAAACTCTAGTAGGTCAAAGCGGGGAACGGGCGTGCTCGTGACATCGGGCTTCTCTTGAGTGCGGAAAATGCCACTGGTTTCACCCTTGGCGATCGCTTCCACAAACATGGGTAGCGTAATCTCACCTTCGTCCAAGATCAGGTAATCCACACCTGCGGATTGTGGAACCTCGGGCATAGAGGTAGGGTAGGGACCGCCGCAAGCCACCCTCTTACCCCGCCGTTTTGCTTCTTGAATGATTGCCAGTAGGTCATCTTTCTGCACGATCATGGCAGACAGGATCACCAAATCAGCCCATGCCCACTCAGCTTCGGTAATGTTGCGAACGTTGCGATCGACCAGTTTAAATTCCCATGCTTGCGGCAAAATTGATGCAACCGTGATTAAACCCAATGGAGGTAGCAAAACCTTCCGATTTACCAACTCCAAGATTTTCTCGTAAGACCAAAATGTTTTGGGAAAAAGTGGGTAAACCAATAAAACGCGCATTATTTTTTTGGGTAGTTTGGGTTATCAACACAAGCAGGGGTAAGTTAACCATCGACATTAGGCTTCGTCTTACATAGCTGTTGGAAATCCAGTGCGAATATCCTCAACTAAACCGTCACGCAATACAATCTCAACCTGCATCATAGCAATTAGATTATCACCCTTGCTCAAAGGAAAAAAGCTATCTAACTGACCTTGGTTAACTTCTTGCTCTAACTCCAAGACTTGGACTTGGCTTAATTGTTGCAAAAGTTGATTTTTTTGCTCTAGAAATTCTGATTTGCGGCGATTCACCTCAAGCCGAATTTCTTCGATTTCCCGCATGACATCGGGACCTGGGGGCTTAATGCTTTGTCTCTCAATCTCGGCAATCATACGGGTACCTTGAGCCTCGATTTGCTGGATTTGCACATCAAATTGAGCGATTTGGGCTTGAAGTTGCTGCTGCATTTCGTCTTTCCAGCGCGGTGTCACAATTACCTTGATGTTGGCTGTGCGCTTGAGTAAAAGCTGGTTAGAAAAATCTATAGAACCCATAGTTTGCATCAGATTAGGTAAACATCTTGTCAATAATATCTCGGTAACGCTCCGTTACAACATTGCGCCGAATTTTAAACGTTTGCGTCATCATGCCGTTGGCGATCGCCATCGGTTCGGGCAAAAACGCAAACATGCCAATGCGATCGTTCACACTGTAACCTGGGCGGTTTTTTACCTCGCGATTCAATTCTTCCCGATATAGGGTCTGAACTTTCCGATCGTTTTGCAGCAATGGTAAGGCATCTTGCAGTTCTGCCTCTGGTGGGATCAAACCTTCTGCTTTTAGAGTGTCTAAATTGGGCACGATCAGTGCACCCAATTGCTTTTGATCTTGACCGACTAGGACGATCTGATCGATATAAGCGCTGCGGAGACAGGCATTTTCAATGGACTGGGGCTCGATATTCTCTCCATTGGTGAGCACAATCGTGTCCTTGGCACGTCCAGTAATAATTAGATCGTCGCGATCGCTGACCCAACCCAAATCGCCCGTATCAAACCAACCGTCAGGATCGATCGCCTTAGCTGTTCCTTAGAGGATTTTTATAATAGCCCTGCATGATCTGAGGGCCGCGCAGCATCACCAATCCCTTTTGCCCCACGGGTAAGGGCTTTTGGGTATCTAGATCGACAATCTTGGTCTCGGTTTGAGGTAAGGGTTGTCCGTCTGCGCCCCGCAAGTTGCGATCGAGGCGACGTACATGGGTGATCGGAGATGTCTCGGTTAAACCATAGCCTCCCAAAATCTGAATATTGACGATTTCGTAAAAATCTTCTAAATGGTCGGGAATCGATCCGCCCCCACTCACGATGATTTTAAATGCCCCACCCGTGGCTTCTCGTACTTTTTGATAGACGAGTTTGTCCCCTAATTTGTGTAGCCCAAACAGCGCTACCATTTTGATGCCTGCCCATAGGCGCTGCCCAAGCGATGGATGCAGATTTTCTAAACTCAAGCCCTGCACAATGCGACGCGCCAAAATGTACTGTAGACTGGTTTCCAGAAAAAAGTTGACAAGGCGTTGCTTGCTGGCAGGCTGTTCGCGAAATTGCTTTTGAATGCCCTCATAAATTGACTCCCAAAGGCGGGGCACAGCCACCATGTAATGCGGTTTGAATTGCTTGAGATCTTTTTTGATCGATCGCAGGTTGGTATAGGTCTGGGTACAGCCTTGCGAAAAAATAAAATACTCAAAGGTACGTCCATAGGAATGCCAAGTAGGCAGGATGCTCAGAACCCTCTCGCCTGCTTGGATTTGCACTACCGTTAACGCCCCATTAATTTCATAGATAAAATTGCCGTGGGAAAGCATTACCCCCTTAGGATTGCCACTCGTTCCAGAGGTGTAAATCAGCGTGGCAAGGGTATCGCGGGTAATGGGTGGATTTCCTAGATCGCGATCGCTACCTTTTTGGAGCAGTTGAGAAAAATTTAAAGCACCTTCGGGGGGCGTTTCATCAGACAGCAGAATCATCGACTTGATCGGCAAGTTTTGTAGCTCTGGCTGAAGTTTGTTTAAGGTTGCCAGATCCTCGACCACGATCGCAGTGCTATCGCTATGCTCGATGATGTAAAGTAACTCTTGACGTTCGGCCTGCGAGCTACGCGTGGCATCGGCGGCTCCAATCGCTAAAATTCCTTGATCGGCAATCAACCAGCGCGATGAGTTATCGGCAATCAAGGCTACCTTGTCCCCAAACTGAATGCCCAGCGATCGCAAACCTGCCCCGAAAGCTGAGATTTGTTCGACAACTTGTTTATAGGTAAGTCTGACTTCAGGCTTGGCATGGGCATCGATGACGGCGATCGTATCAGGATAGGCTTGAGCCGTTTTTTCCCACACTTGCCAGAGACTATTGGCATTAGCGTGATTTAACACCTTAGAGTTGTGCATAATTTTCGAGAATGTAATTGAAATCCACCAATTCAGGGTTGAAGTGCAAGCGATCGCGTAATTCCAAAATAGGTATTGTCTGTTGACAGTCAGGTAAACTGTAGGACAAATCTCATCGGATTGCTGTAACTGAATATCAGTATTCTAGAAAAGGGCAATTTATGCAGCTATCTGTGTGCCACTTCCCCAACTATCCCATAGCTAAAGCTGATAGCTGATAGCTGAATGCTATTGGCTATACTTTACGTCTCACCGATCGAGTTCTAAATATCAAGTTCTAAATATCGAGCCAAAATCTGTTGGATTTCTTGTAACTGATTTAACTCTAGTTGACCAAGACATTGCACAAGCCTGCGTTTATCGAACGTCATTGGATCGACACAGACAACAAAGCTAGAGGTACTAAGACCATTGATAGCAGAAGGAGTCAGAGGTACAACAATCGAACGCAACTGCTCGCTAGGGTTAGCAGAGGTGATGGGTAGAACAGTTACTTTACTACGTTGATTAAACATAGTTCCAGAAATAACTACCGCAGGTCGAGTTTTGCGAATTTCTGTCCCAATCGAAGGATCAAAAGTCACTAACCAGAGACTTCCCAATCGATAATCGCTGCTTGCTGCCATGCTTCATCTTCATCCGTTGACCGATCGCTTAATTCATCAAGCAACAAACAAGCCTTTACCATGGCAAGTTTTTCTTGCTGTTTGCGCCATGCTTGCAGTAACCCTTCAACCAGACGGCTGCGGTTTTCTACGTGCCGATCGACATATTGTACTAACTCATCTGGCAGAGAAATAGATACTTTCATAGCTACTACTTTATGCTACTCATAATACTACCCGTAGTAGTATATATTGATTTGCATCTTATGCAGCCATCGCTGTGCCACTTCTCAAACTATCCCATTTGGTTGGGATTCGCGGGTTTAGCTAGACGGTTTTAACCCAAGCAATTTTATGGATTTGGAAACCAAGCATATCTTGCTATTATCGGTTCTGAAAGTATTTAGCTTAGTTAGCGATCAGGGGAAGAATGTAGTCCAATGGCAATCTCTAAAGCAGTCAAAACTCGGCGAATTGTTGTCGGCATTATCTGTATAGCACTATTTTTTAGTGCTTTCTTTTTGGCGTTATATGCTTATCAAAACGATCTAACTCAACGCTCCAGTGGGTATAGCTTTGGGGTTGACGAAAAAGAGCCTAATCGCATCTCATTACCCATTGGTTTTTTAGCGGTAGACCCGATTAAAGGCGATCTATCGATCCGAATTGCCCCAATCCCCCACGGTAGTTTTGCGATCGGAGAAACAGACATCATGAGTACCGACCTCAATTTTTATGCCAGTATTGAGGGTGGCAAGGGCGATCTTCAAATTAAAAAGAAAAAGATTTCGCCTTCCGTAGATGGCACGCTGAGTTTGTTTAACGGGCGGGTAACAGACTATCCCTTTGACACGCACGAAGCTGAAATTTATCTTTACTTTTCAAACCCCAAAGACGAAAAGCAGAGTATTCCTATGGAGGTTGACTTTATTGGGGCATTGCCAGGTTACAACATTGACACCGACATCATCAAAGGATTTGACTCAGCAGAAGAGATTGGCGTAAAGATCAAAATTTCGCGATCGATCATTACCAAAGCTTTTGCCATGTTTATCTTGATAGCAATGTGGTTAGTACCTTTAGCAGTCCTATTTATGGCTTTGGCAGTGTTGCTACAAAATCGTCCAGCTGAGCTGGGTATGTTTGCTTACATGGGTGCTTTGCTGTTTGCTTTGCCTGCGGTTCGCAACATTCAACCCGGTATCCCACCTGTGGGAACGCTCACAGATTTCTTATCTTTCTTTTGGGCAGAACTGTTGGTAGCGATCGCGCAAATGATTATCTTTTACTGCTGGTTTACTCGATATAAGCCTAAGGATTCCTAAGTTCTACAGAAATTTACTGACAGACTGACTACATCTATTGCATAAAAAAGGGGGCAAGAGTGCCCCCTTTTTTATGTTTTCTAATTTCTAATCTTGACTATCTAGTTTGATACGGGGGTCAACTGCCTTTAAGAGCAAATCTGCTAAGAGATTGCCAATGACTAACATCAACGTTCCCAGTGTCAAACCTGCCATGACAAGGTTGACATCTTTTTCGAGGGTGGCTTGAAGCAGCAATTTGCCTAGCCCCGGCCAGTTAAAAAAGAATTCCGTAATAAATGCGCCACTGAGTAGGCTGGCAAATTCAAACCCCAGTAATGTGATCAGGGGATTAATCGCATTGCGGAGGGCATGGACATAGATGACTTTATTCTCAGGCATTCCCTTGGCGCGTGCGGTTTTAATATAGTCTTGACGCAAGACATCGAGTAGATTTCCGCGCATAATGCGTTGAAGGCTGGCAAAACTAAGAATTGTGAGGGTGAGGGTGGGTAAAACTAAGTGATGTGCGATATCTAAGATTTTGCCCAAGGGTGACAGATCGGAATAGTTGATACTCGTCATCCCACCTACTGGAAACAGCGAACTATTTTGGGCAAACATTAATAAAAAGATTGCCAAAATAAAACTGGGAAATCCCTGTACGGCGTAGCTTAAGAATTGTACGATTCGATCGCTCCAAGTATTTTGTCGCACCGCACAAAAAATTCCTAGAGGAATGCCAATCACCCATGTGGTGACCAGAGAAGCGATCGCCATAATCAGCGTATTCCCTGCTCTTTCTAAAATTAGCGGTGTTACAGGGGCTAAACCTTGACATCTGACGCCCAGATCGCCCTGTAAAGCACTACCTAGCCATAAACCATACTGTTCAATGAATGGCAGATCGTAGTTTAATCGCGCTCTTAGATCGGTAACAACTTTTTTGGGTGTGCTGGGGTTTTGGAGGAGTTCTGTAAAGCAGTCACCTGGAGATAGCTTAAGGGCAAAAAAGCTCAATATCGAAACCAAAAAGATCACTAGTACTGCTTGAGCTAGTCGTTTTAAGACATAAGCAGTGGTTTCGTTGGTAAAAAAGGTAGCGATCGCAGAGATTGGTTTAACGGTCATGGGCAAAATGACAGGCTTACAAATGTTGATAGATATAGCAAAGCAATCCTATTTGATTGGTATGTCGGGGCAATTCATGTTGACCCTACGATTCTGATTGCTATTATTCTTTGAGAATTTCTCTAAGAATGTCAAAGTTTCTGCATATTCAATAACATCGTAGTGGATGGTTCGGTATTTACAATATATTTGACCGATCGCAATTATCTCCATCATATTCTTCATCACAAATAAGTAATGTCCGATCACGCCGACCATCAACTGCTAGAGTCATTTTTTGAAAGTAGCAAAGCCAAATTTGAATCCGAAATTCACGAAAGTCCAGACATTCTCAATATTGTCGTCATTGGTAGAGTCAGTTCTGGGAAAAGCTCCCTAGTAAATGCCTTATTAAAAAAAACGCGCAAAGATTCTCTATTTAAAGTTAGGGCTGAGTCAGGTGTAACCAGTGATGTGCAATGCCTTAAACTCAACGAAAGGGTGCGCCTAATTGATTCCCCTGGTTTAGATGATGTGCGGGTTGCCAACAGTGATGCTACCCAAAGATTTCTCAAACGCATTGATATTGGCGTTTTAGTGGTGGATGGTTCGTCTGATGCGCGTCAAAAAAAGCACCTTGACGATCTAAAAAAGCAATGCGATATCGTTTTTGTCGTTTTCAATAAAATTGATGAATATGACAAATGGAAACCTACAGTTTTAGAGCGGGTGATTCAACAATGGAAGGTCGATCTGGGCGTTGCTAAAATTTATCCTACCTGTACATTTGGCTACGATCCAGAAGTCAATCATGATATGAAACTGGACATTCGTGGGGTAGAAGCTTTGCGAAATGATATTGAAGCATTGCTACAGTCAAAGTGGCAAAACCTCCTCGATTCTCGTTCTTTTACCGAACGTAGAATTGAGGCGGTGAAAATTATTGCCAATGCCATGCTGCGAATTAATGAAGAGGCATTTATGCCCAAACGCAGTCCTTTTATTTTGGGAACGCTAGCGATCGCTGTCACAGAAATTCATTACCTATTGCTGGGGCAGACGTTATCGGGCAAAGAAATCCGCAAGCGTATGGCACTTTTCACATCAGGCGATCTATGTGCGGCATCGTTTCTATGGTACGGTTCGCCGCTAGCTCCAGATTTTGTGCTCGATCCGATCACGGGGCGACGCGCTTTATCCTCAAGTCTTGTTATGCTTTTGACCTTTGTAGAACTACTGCGGCGCAAGCTAGAGTTTACAACGACGACTGTTGAGCTAGAATCTCGACCCTTTCGCGTCACGATCAAACCTAGGATAGAAGATACTCATCCCGCAGATTGGCAAGAGATTTCCTTTTGGCAAAATTTAGCACTGTCTGCCTTGTTATCTCAAGGTCTATCGTCGTCAGTGCATAAGCCTTAAATTTCAGAGAGATTTCCTGAACTCAATTCCACATCTTGTAGGGCAGTATTTTGTAGGGCAGAGGATGGTGTGTGCCTGCCCCTAATACCGATGATTAAGGAACTTCGCTCCACTATTTGCCGTTCATTTTTGCTAGGAAATCTCGTACCTGTGCGTCCGTAGGTTGTGCCTCGATTGCACCCATCGCAGTGGTTGCGATCGCACCTGCGGCACAAGCATAGGAAATGACATCATGGGCGTATTCAGGTTTGGATAGTTCAGCCAAGGGCTTTTGAGAAATTTTGTGGATAAATGCTGCTAAAAAAGCATCTCCTGCCCCCGTCGTATCTACGGCATTAATGGGAAATGCATTGCGTTTGCTTTGGCGTTCGCCGAGATAATAGCGACATTCTTTTGCCCCATCGGTGACAATTACGCCCTCAAGATGGTTTAAGGCTTGGGCAATCGCGGCGGGACTGGTGGCGCGAAATAGGAAATAAGCTTCTTCGGTGGTGAGCTTTAAAAAATCTGTATATCCCAACAAAACTCGGATCAACTTTGCGGCTTGGTCGAAATTAGACCAAAACATCGGTCGCCAGTTCACATCCACAATCACCCGCACAAAGTTATCTTCGGCAAGTTTTAAAGCCCGACCGATCGCCCGTGAAGTTTGAGCGCTAGCTAAGCCGAGCGTTCCGAGTACCAAAAAATCAGCATCGGCAAATAGATGGGCTGGCAAATGTTCGGCTGACATGAGGGTGTCAGCAAAAACGGTGTTGCTATCCCCAGAAAATTTAGCAAAGGTGCGATCGCCGTTTTCGTCACGGGTGACATAGATCTGTCGGGTCACAGATTCAGGATGCACTTGCAATCCTGTCGTATTGACCCCTTCCTTGCTAAGTAGTTGAATTAACTGCTCCCCTTCTGGATCTTGCCCCACACACCCAATAAAGCTGACGGAAGTTCCGAGTTTTGCCAGACCGCAGGCGACATTGGCTAGGGCTCCGCCGGGGCAAGATTGCCAAGACTCGACGCGATCGTAATCTACACCTACCTGTTCAGCGATTCGGTCGATCAGAATTTCGCCAAGACAAATAACTTTTGGCATAGAGGTGAAAGTCAGTGCTAGAGAATATTACAAAGTATGGGGAGGAAACCAATTACCTCCTCAATTACTGTAAAGGATTTGTTGCACACTCGATCGGGAAATTAATACCCAAGTTTTTGAGACGGGGATCGCCATGGGATGATTAAAATCCCATCGCCCCAATTCGCCTGTGGAATAATTTAAGTAGAGGCTGGCTAACTTAACTCTCTTAAAGAAACTTAATTATGGTACAGACCCCCACAAAGCCCCTGACGATAGAAGAGTTTTTGCAACTACCAGAAACGAAACCTGCTAGCGAGTACATTGACGGTCAAATTATCCAGAAACCAATGCCACAGGGAAAAAATAGTGCCATTCAAGGAGAACTTGTACCCGCTATCAATGGAGTGCTTAAACCTAAGCGCATTGCTCGTGCGTTGCCTGAGTTGCGCTGTACTTTTGGCGATCGCTCAACTGTCCCTGATGTGTCTGTGTTTCTATGGGATAGAATTCCGCGTAACCAAAATGGGGAAATTGCCGATGTTTTTGCGATCGCACCTGATTGGACGATTGAAATTCTTTCTCCAGACCAAAGCCAAACAAGGGTGACCAAAAATATTTTGCATTGCCTCAAGTATGGAACGCAGATGGGGTGGCTGATCGATCCAGAGGAAAAAGCTGTGTTTGTCTACCAAAGCGATCGCGCCACGACTTTCTATGACGAACCAGAGGCACAATTACCCATGCCAGAATTTGCCCAAGATTTTAACCTTACTGTGGGCGGTTTGTTTGGTTGGTTAGTCGAGTAATTGGCGGAACGCTTGAGTAGTACTTCTATAAAACGGCTGGACTGTTAGAAGGCTTCGCGGCATCTTGGGTGGTGTCTTTGGGCATTCTTGCTTCAATGGTGGCAATGACCGCATCGACTTTCTCTGGGAAAATCACCACGAGTCCCCCTTCAGGAGCCTGATCTAAGGCGATCGCTACGGCCTCAGCTTCATTGAGAATAATGTCGCAGGGCAGGTTGGGTTTGACCGAGCTAACGCCCTTTTGCATCAGGGCAGCGACGGCATTGACCTCGCGTCCCCGCCGATCTAGGTCTTCTTTAATGATCACGCGATCGAACATATTTGCGGACAGTTGACCGAGTTCCTCAATGTCGATGTCGCGGCGATCGCCTGGTGCGCCAATAACACCAATGCATTCACCATTCCAAGTGCTGATAAAATCAGCGATCGCTTTATATCCCGCTGGGTTGTGGGCATAGTCCACCAAAGCATGAAATTTTCCTAGATCGAATAGGTTCATCCGCCCAGGGGTTTGATTGGATGAGGCAACAAAACTGGTTAAAGCCGAGCGAATATCTTCAATTCTCACGCCTTGGGCAAAAGCGGCGAGACTGGCTGCCAGAGCATTTTGAATTTGGAATGCTGCCTTACCACCTAGTGTGAGCGGTACATTCACAGCTTGCTCGATGCGTAACGTCCAATCTCCCTTGAGAATCGAGAGGTAACCATTCTCGTACACGGCTGCTAAGCCACCTTGCTGTGTATGTGCAGTGACTATCGGGCTATCGGGGGTCATGGAAAAGTATGCAACTTGCGCCTTAACCTTTTCCGCCATTTTGACCACCAAAGGATCGTCGGCATTCAGCACGGCATAGCCGCTGGGAAAAGCTGATTGCACGACCACACTCTTAAGATTTGCCAAATCTTCCACGGTTTCAATGTCACCAATGCCGAGGTGATCGGCTTGTACGTTCATCACGACACCGACATCACAGCCATCAAAGCCCAACCCCGATCGCAAAATTCCCCCTCTGGCCGTTTCTAAAATGGCTACTTCTACCGTGGGATCGCGCAAAATCACTTGAGCGCTGTAAGGCCCAGTTGTATCGCCCTTTTCTACGAGCCAGTCACCGATGTAAATACCATCCGTTGTCGTGTAGCCAACCACCCGGTTGGTTTGTTTGAAAATATGAGCAGTGAGGCGGGTTGTAGTCGTCTTGCCATTCGTACCTGTAATGGACACGATCGGGACGCGGTAAGGTGCTCCAGGTGGGAACAGCATATTAATGACTGGTTCTGCCACATTGCGGGGAATGCCCACACTGGGTGAGGTGTGCATTCTAAAGCCTGGGGCAGCATTGACTTCGACAATGACGCTATCGGTGAGGCGCAGGGGCTTGGAAATATCTGAGGTAACCACGTCAATTCCTGCAATATCCAAACCAATGATTTTGGCAACGCGCTCTGCTAACCAGATATTTTCAGGATGGATATCATCGGTACGATCGACGGCAATGCCACCTGTACTTAGGTTTGCCGTAGCACGCAGATAACAAATTTGTCCTACGGCTGGAATCGAATCTAAGCTAAGCCCCTGACGTTGCAAAAGATCTTGGCTGTTGCGATCGACCTCAATTCGAGTCAGTACGTTATCGTGACCATCGCCTCGACGCGGATCTTTATTCGTAATTTCGATTAATTCAGAAATTGTGGACTTGCCATCTCCATAGACGTGAGCGGGAACTCGTTCTGCTACAGCAATCACCTTACCGTTGATCACCAACACACGATGGTCGCGCCCTGTATGAAACCTTTCGATAATCACATCTTCAGAAACTTCGTGAGCCATTTCAAAGGCATCTTCTGCGGCTAACAGCGATCGCACGTCGATGCTGATGCCGCGTCCGTGATTTCCACTGAGGGGCTTGACCACAATCGGGAAACCGCCGACTTCAGCGATCGCATCCTCAAGATACTTTGCAGAACGAATTACAGTGCCTCTAGGGACAGGTACGCCAGAGTCTCGTAAAATCCGTTTGGTTCCCTCTTTATCACAGGCAAGCTCTACCCCCAAAATTCCCGTATAGTTGCTCAGGGTTGCTTGAATGCGCTTTTGATAGACTCCAAAGCCCAGTTGGATCATGGCTCTGCTGCCCAGTTCTACCCAAGGGATACGTCTGGCTTTTGCCTCGGCAACAATTGACTCTGTACTGGGCCCAAGCTGACCTTCTAAGCGCAACTCAATCAAGTCCTTAAAATCTTTTTGCAGTTCCGCTTGCGAATATTCACCTATATCTAAAATGCTTTGGCATATCCTTACGGCTGCCCGTGCGGCATAGCGTCCCGCTTGTTCGTGTTGATACTCAAAAATCGTCTGATAAACATTAGGTTCGATCGTGGCGCGCACGGTGCCAAATCCAACATTCATGCCTGTGAGTTTCTGTAGCTCTAGTGCCACAAGTTGCACGACTTCCGCTGCTGAGGTAATCGATTTGGGGTGGCTGTGCGGACTATCGAGCGAACTATGCACAAGGCTTGGTAGAACCTTGATTACATCCTGGTAAAAGCTAATAATATTTTTGGAGAAATCCTCTAAATCCAATCTGACTACCACTAGCTGATGTCGTTGAATGCTCCACTGATTGGGCCCACGCAGTGTTTGGATTTTAAGAATTTTCATAATAAACGTCTTTACACGTCGCCAAGTGTCTAATTTCCAGTTTTAAATCCTAGCTATCCCGCAGCCTATTTTTTGTATCAAATAAACAAAAAAGATGTTCAACATATACATTCCTTGTAAATCTGTGTAAACCTGCGGGGGCAAGCTGACAAAGTAAACGATAAACAATATAGTTAAATTCGTTAGGCTACGGTGGGATATTGTGTTTTGCAACCTTTCGACAATACGAGATCGGCATAACACAACAGAAGATATTTTCTTCTTAGCCGTTGCATTTATTAACTATACCTTAAGGCAACTCTTCAGGTTGACTGGGATAGTTGGGTGGATGCGCATCAATTCTGCCTGGAACTGGTTTTTGATTGGGTTGAAGTCCAGACAACATGCGAGAAAGTTGCAGACCGTCCAAAACGGGTTTGGTTTCGCGAATTTTATGCCAAACCGATCGCGCCATTAATAGCCCATGACTTTGTCGTTGTGCCTGAATCTGTTCCAGATATGCCTCACGTTCAGGTTGATAGTCAGCCGAAGAGACCAGTAGGCTGTAGTTGGTTTCAGATTGCTCGGATGATTGTTTGGTAATAATTTTGGCAACTTGAGAGGTTAGCTCAGGGTAGAGCCATGTGTATGCAGGATGAACCGTCAGTTGGCAGTAATGGCTTAACTTTTCCTCTGGTTGTTGCCGTTTAGACTGAGGACGACTTAATGCCAGTGAGAAATATCCGATCGCAGCCTTACGCTGGGGTTCGTAGACATAGCCTGAGACCTCTTGGACTTGTTGCAAAATCTTAGCGGTGTGGGCGACAAGTTTCTCAAAAGAGCCGGTGCGAAAATCATTGACGCTTAGATCGTAAACTTGCCTAATTTGGGGGGGCATTGCAGCCGTGTCAAGCTGATAGAGCAATCCAGCATCCGCATTACTTACAGGTAAAAGATTTGGGAGGTCAGGTTGGTGTAGAGCCAGTTCTTGTAACCCTTCGGCAGATATTTCCCAATTGGTTAGCTGTGCGAGCGGCTGAAAGCCATTTTGACGATACAAGGCGATCGCATCTTTTTGATGGATGTTAACTTTGAGCAGCCAAGTACGAGCTTCCCAGCAAGACTCTAGGCAGTAGCGAATTAGTTGCGTGCCGATATGGCTGGGTTGGATTTGCGACTCGATTTGACTTTGTTGTGCGAGTGCAACGCGATCGATTTGCCAGGTGCTACGACTGCTGTTGGTTGGGGAAACGCAAATAAAGCCAAGGATTTCGCCATTAGATTCCGATACATACGCCCTGACATAGGGCTTTGCCAAATGTCGAAGGGGATCTGGCAGCCAGCTTGCCAACTTAACTAGAGAGAGCCAATCAGACTTGTAGCTAAAGCCATTCGGATGACGGTTTACATTTTGACTGGCATCGGGGAGTGCTTCTAGTTGTTGAACGATCTCTAGATCGCGATGCTGTAAAGGACGTATCGTGTTACCTAAAGAGGGAAAAGATTGCATAGCGGAATCATTCCAGAAAAACGAATACTGCTGCACGCATGCTGTAAATGGTCGCAAATGTTAGTGTAACTGTTTGCCTTCAGCAATGGATATTGATGTTGCCCGTGATTTTATCGCTCTATTAAATATTTTATCGCTCTATTAAGTTATAGAGAAGTCTAAACTTAATCAGCTTAAGCAAATTATCTATACACAGTATAGCTGAGCGAAATACCTTGGTCGAAAGTTATCCGTTTTATGTTAGGGTTGATCGATGCAAGATTTAAGGGGTACAACAGTTTAAAATGGCTAAGCGCCGCAATCAAAAAAAGGAAAAAGCTCTCCGCAACCAAGCTTACGCACGTAAGTTCCGTAAGCGCACACCTATGGGTCGATTTGGACGTAGACGTCCAGGCGGCAGTCGCTTTGGCGAAGGTGATGATGACAATGAAGGAGAAAACTCTGAAGAATCAGATGGTGCAGCTGGTGGTGGCGGTCTAGGTAAGTTCTAGATTGTTTGCCAAAATTTAACTGCCAGGACTTAAGTACCAAATTAAGTACCAAAGTTTATGTGTAAAGGTTGAAAGTAAAGAGGGTCAGTGCAAGGGACTAAAAACCAAGAATCAAGAGCCCACTGCTTTGCCTTAGCGCTACACACCACAACGGACAGCCTGGAACTTGCGATCGCTCAGTTGGGCGGATCGTCAGAAACTAAATCACCGATTGAATTAGGTCAGGATGTAATTTCTGACTTTGTTCTTGTAAAGGAGCAGTCATGGCACTTGGGAAGAGACCTATCAACCCAATTGCATGGCTGCTTACAGTCTTTTATAAGGGAAATTGCTTGGTCAGACATTGCTTGGTTCGCGATCGCCAGTGGTATTGGGGGCTATACAGGTACGCGCATCGGTATTGTTACCGCCCGTACCCTAGCCGAACAGTTAGGAATTCCGCTTTATGCGATCGACTGTGACAGAATTTCACAGCAGGCGGCGCAATCTCAGCCTGAAAAATCTTTAAGTTATAGCTTGTTAGAACTTGCCTATGCCCAGTGGTTAATCGAAGGGCAGCATGGCATTTATTCGCACTGGTCAGCAGCCTTACCTTTATATCGGGAATAACTCTAAAAAGTGCGTGAATCCGCCCTAGGCTATAGGGATCAAAGCGATCGCTGAATGTTAAGATCTATTTAAATACTTTAGTGTTTTATCGTATTCCAAGCTTGAGGAGCGATCTGATAGTTTTGGGAACTATCTCTTTAAGGACAATTTCTATACAAGAAAGATTTCTGCATAAGAGAAAATTTCTAAACGATCTTAATTTTATACAAGCGATCTATGCTGCAAGACACTATTACGATTCGTCACTATCAAAAGCTCACCGACTCCTTAGTCGATATGTGGGAACGGGGATACCGCTCGAACGACGAACTGCGTTTGTTTTTAGATGGTTACCTGTCTGCGCTCCGCAATTCTAGTGCGATGGAATCTCATAAAATCCATCGTTTGGAAGAGGAGACAGTCAGATTCCTCTATGACTCCTCTAACTTTATGTCTCCTTACCAGACTGAACTTCAAACCGAGGTAGAAAAGTAAGGGGCAAGGTAGATGCAGTGACGCGCGCTTGCGGTCAAGGGGGTGAAAAAAGTTTCAACTTTTACAATCTCAGCACCTATCGTTTCACATGCTTTTGTAAGTTCTTCCTGTTCTTTGTCTGACCACTGACCTCTATATAACACTGCTTGTCCGCCTGACTTTAAAAATGGCAATGCATATTGAGTGCAAAGCTCTGCACTGCCTACGGCTCGAATTAAGGCTAGGTCGTACTTTTGCCTTTGTACCTGAATACGACCGATCTCTTCAGAACGTCCTGCCAATGTCACGCCATTCACAAGCTGTATTTTTTCGATGACCTGTTTCACAAAGGCAGTTTTCTTTTGTCTGCTGTCTAGTAAAGTAATTTGCCAAGTTGGTTGAGCGATCGCACAGGGCAGTCCGGGGAAGCCTGCTCCTGTACCGATATCGATCGCCTGTAAATTTTCTTGCCCAAAATAGGGCATGACTCCCCGTAATGAGTCCCATAAATGCTTTTCCCAAAAATCTTGGCGATCGGTAATTCGAGTCAGATTTTGGATTTTATTGCCCTCGATCACCAAATCGTAAAGTTGCTGAAATTGTAATTCTTGGGCATTTGTAGGTTGCCAGTTGAGCGTCGTCTGCCAAAGGTGAGAAAATTCAGAAAACATGAGTTGCGCGTGATTCGTTGATTCTTTTGAGAATATTTCTAATTAAGCACGCGATCGAGTAATTCTTGCGGCTGCAATAGGAGCATTAAATACTATTCCATCTTTGAGGATGTTTTTTAGAACATCACTCTAAATTTTTCTGTATATCTACCTTCATAGGGGATGATACCCAGAAACTTTCTGGGTATTTTACTGCATTGATTGTGTTACCCAGAAACTTTCAGTATAATCACCCAATCTAGAGTAAATATTCGGAAATTTTCCGTATAACACATAGTTAGATTCCTCCAGATGATCCAACGCTTCCTAAACGACATCGTTAAGCCCTGGGACGAGCTTAATCTTCTTTTGGCACAGCGCTACGCGCTTCAGCCGGAGGTCTCAGACGTTACGCGCCTCGCTGGTGGACTCGCCGTCGCAATCCGGCATCAAGTGGACCTCGCAGGCTGGTCGGATAACGCCGCGATTGCGGCATCGTTTCACCATCGCCTCGTAGCGGACGCAGCGGACTTCTGGAAGCATGGCAGCCTTCGAAAAGTTGATCGCAACAACGAACTCAACGCCAGCGCACTATTCGAGTACTCACCTGGGAAAGGCTTTTGCTTTCTTCGCAATGGCCTGTTCATTGCGCATGCAACGCTTGGAGAGCATGACTTCATGGTCACTACACTTGCGGCCATCAACTTCTGGATCAAAGCGCGGGGCCTACCCATAACGTGGTCAGGTCAAGTGAAGTTGGCAGATCCTGCGTTTCATCAATCCGCATTCCTCAAATTTGATCCGAGGTATTGCATCTCTTTGTCCAGTGTTCGAACTCGGTTCTTCGTGCGCGACCAGCAGGGAATGTTGGTGCCTGTTGATCCGCCGGAGGTTCAAATTGAAATCTTCTAGCTTTTTGGGTGCAACTGAATCTAACCCTTCATTCCAGCGGACTGCCTTCGGCAGCCGCTGAATTCAAACGTTATATGGCCACAGGGCAAAGCTATGAGTAAGCCGGTCAACGTCATCAAGATCGCAAAAGTCCAAACGAAATCGAAAATTAAAAGCTACCGGATCTTAATCGACAAGAAAGATTTACAGGTTCACTTAGCGGAATCGCTATCGGCGGTGTCTGGAAGCCGGAAAACTTGGTCTGACCAAAACCACATTGTTTTTGATGGCCTGGAGCTTTTGGAATCTGGGAAGAAATCGGGGCATTACACCATTCTCAATTGCACTTGTGGCAGCGGTGCTGAATGCGCGGGTGTTCCTGGGAAAATCGAAGTTATCCATGAAGGCAATCTGGTTCGTTGGGTCTGTGGAGTTCCGGAAGTCTGGATAGACGGAGAGTCACAGTTTTTTACCTTTGTTTTCCACAAGCCACAGCTATTGAAGGAACTGAAAAACGTCGATCCAACTGCAAACCTCAGTGGTCTCTCAGGGTATGGTGTTCGCGGGTAGATGTGTTCATATCAATCGGGTCGGGAAGGGTGTTTAGCCCTTCCCTCCCACACCACCCGGCATGTGGATCCGCACTGGGCGGTTCATAATCGCCGCGCAAACAAACTTAAATTAGGATCGGACGAAGCCTTGAACTTTCATCCACAGGTCATGCACTGATAGCCATCCCTGTTGTTTTAACCACTGATTCGACCCATCTCTTGGAGATTCTGAATGTCCTGTTCAAAATCTTCCACTCCGTAATGTACTGGGATGTGACGACTAGCTAGTAAATGCTGAAACGCAACGCGGTGCATTCCTGCAAATCGGCTTGCTTGAGCAAGAGTAAGCTTTTCTCGCTGAAAGAGCATGACAGAGATTTCTTGACGCATTTCTGTCTCAGCCATGCGAGTTGTGGTTAAAATTTCGTCAGGAACAATAACACTCATGTGGCTAATTTCTTTGCTCTCCTAACTCTTGTACCCTAATGAATCTGGCAAATGTTTGTGTTCTGCCGAGCCAGCGATCGCGCAAGCATAAAGGTAGCAATCGTAGAAGTCATACCATTTTCAAAAAATGATGCAACGCATCTTTTTGAAAAGACCACGCTCTGCGCGGAACCCAAAAAGCGATCTGTCGCAAATTTAAGAGAAATTGGTATCACTCGTTCTCGGAATTACTACGGCTCGCCATTTTTTTCTCGGCAATTTTCAACAAGATCTCAGCGTGCTTCTCTTTTGTAATGGGATAAAGATAGGCAAGGACTAGCCCAATCAGTAAAAATACAGTTGGAATCGGCCCGATCGCAATCCGAATTGCCAGCAGCGCAGAATCAGGTTGAATCGGTACGGGCTGGTTAGCAACGGTTTCTTTAAATCCCGACCAAGCTAGCGTTTGTCCTAGCATAAACAACCCCACCGCCAGCCCCATTTTTTGTAAGAGCACCATGAAGGCATAAAAAACGCCTTCTCTTCTTTGTCCAGTCTCTAACTCATCTAGGTCTACCACATCGGGTAACATCGACCAGGGGATTAAATAAGCCGTCGAGACCCCACATCCAGCCACAAAAGCTAAGACTTTCATTAAGCCAACCTCGTTTGGTTGCAACATCACTAAACCGACTTGGGCGATAATCCACAAACCCATGCCCATAAAATAGACAGCTCTTTTTCCTACCCGCTTGCTGATCGCGCCCCAAACAAATAGCATCGGTAGCGCCGTACCCTGAACCCATAAAGTGACTTCGATAAAGTCAGACTGAGTCAGCTTCATCCAATGCACGACAAAGTAGGGAATGATCGAGGCAGTAATTTGTAAAGCTAGCCAAGAACAAAAATATATGCCAATCACATAGAGAAATGGTCGGTTGCTAAAGGCAATCCGCATTTGCTCTAAAAAAGGAATGGTGTGGGATACATCTGCTTGAGCTTGCTGGTTTGTCAGTCTCTGAGATTCTTTAACCAATACCTGTCGTTTTGTCCCCAAGACACACCAGCAAATGGATAAGACCGCAATGATTGCGTAGATGATGCCGAGGACGAGGTATGGCGTTCCACTATCAAAGTTATTGTTGGCTAACTGACCAGAGGATTTTTTGAAAAACTCAAAGATCAAAATGGCAATAAATAAGGAGACGATACTGCCTCCAATCGAAAACGAAAAACGAAAACTATTGAGGCTGGTGCGTTCGTTATAGTCTTGGGTTAGCTCCGCTGTGAGCGCTGTATAGGGCAAATTAACCATCGTAAAGAGGGTATTAAAAGCGATCGAGATCGCGACGTAATACCAAAATAGCCCGATCTTATCTAAGGGTGGAACCAGCCATAGTAGAAAATAGGAAATTCCAAATGGAATCGCGGCATAGATCATCCAAGGGAGACGGCGACCCCAACGGGATTGGGTGCGATCGCTTAAAATCCCAATGACAGGATCGATGGAAGCATCCCAAATCTTGCTAATCATTAATATGCTGCCAGCCAATCTAGGATCTAACCCTGCCACACTGGTAAAAAAGAACAGCAAAAAAGTGCCCGCAATATTGGTCGTAATTGCTGTGCCTAAGTCCCCTGCCCCATAGGCAAGTTTGGTCGCAAGGCTGAGTTTTTCTAAACTAGCAGCAGGTGGTGGCGCATCAGAATGAGCAGGAGCCATAGAAAAATTCCCGATTCTTATAGATTGCTAACACAGATCGTTATTCAGTCTATCTGTCTTGGGACTTCTATGCTTGCTTCTACATTGATGGATTTCCTTAAGCGATCGCCTAATGAATCATCAGAGCTGCGGCAAACTCAGCTTCTTGTTGGGTTGCAGTACTAATGGCATCGGTCAAAATTTGGCGAGGTGTAAGCCCTGTCGCATAGGCAGCTAGCCATCGCTGGGCTTCATTCCCCTGTTCTAAAATCTTCAAAAGCGGCGCAAGAAAGCAAGTCGTACCTGTCTGTTTGGCGATCGCTTTGGCTTGCTCGTATTGTTGTTGCACTAGATCTCTCGCTTTTACAGCGTTGCCAGTTTGCCAATCAATCAAAACGGCATCTAAACTATGCTGTGCTACTGCCATTTCATTTTTACTGGCGATCGCCACCAATTCATCGGGTGTAAAGGGGCTGGCTTTAGGGGCGAGGGGATCGAGCGCTGAACTCTCACCTGAATGCATCAGATTAATCAGCCGCATTTCAAGTAGGGTCGTAATTGCCAACAGTGCTAATGGATCGAACACCAGATCGCAAATTCTTAGCTCAAGGCGATTTAAGTCATAGGGGCGATTATCACCATTGGGGCGTACTGCCGACCAGAGATGCCGCACATTTTGCATCGTGCCCAGTTGTAATTGGGTCTCAGTCCATTCCACAAAATGTTTGTGGCTGGAAAATAAAGGGACATGGGCAGGTGTTTGGGGAAACATTTGCCAACGCGTCGAGTGATAGCCTGTTACCTCACCATCTAAAAACGGCGAAGAAGCGCTCAGCGCTAAATAGAGGGGAGCTTCTAACCGTATGAGTCGGCAGGCTTTAATCAGCATTTCTAGATTGCTGATGCCCACATTAATATGAATGCTGGCCGTAACGACATCCGTGCCATAGGTTTGCTCGATGTAGCCATGATAGGGATTATGCGGATCGGAGCGCTCAAACTTTTGAGTGCCACCCAAAGCAAGTGTGCTGCTTGGCATGATCGTGTAATCACCAAAAGATTTTAAGTATTTGCGCAATCTCTGCCTTGGTTCCACCAAAGCCAGAAACAAGCGTTCGTACTGCGTAAATGGTGCGGTTGTATATTCCACATTGCGGTTGTCAGGCTCTCTCACAAAGCCTTGCAGATCGGCGACAATGCGATTAGAAAAACCAACGGCATCCCCTGTAGGTGTAGATGTGTATAGTTCTACTTCAAAACCTTTGGATAAAAGCACAAATTCTTCCTTGTCATAAGACTTTATAGTGCTGGCTTTTTAACTTGCTGGAATAACAGATCGACGAAGATCGAACAGATAATGACAAAATCTTCGTTCTGTTTCAATTTTCCCTAGATCGATATTACCTTTTTGCTAGTGCATTCTGATTCCTGTAAATTTGCCCCATGACGAAACCACTACGTTTTCGAGATATTGGACAAACAATTTATGACTTTGGGCATAGTTTTTGGGTGCATTGTCCCCAGTGCGATCGCCTCAGCACCGTCATTCCATTCAGTGCATCTGCCAGTGAGTCTGCCCCACTACCTCAAACCCAAACGCATAAAATCTTCGATCGCCACCGCCTATCTTGCAAATACTGTGGCTATAGCAAAGATTGGCAAGGCAATTCCGTGACAATAGGTGGCGATCGCGACTGGTACTTTAATCTCACCCTCTGGCTGCAAATTCCCTGTTGCGGTGAAATTTTGTGGGTCTATAACGCCGAGCACTTGGATTTTCTGGAAAACTTCGTTCGTGCCAAACTGCGCGAGCGGTGGTACGCATCCCCAAGGGAATTGCCCGATCCAAAATTGGGCTGGCAAAATCAAAGTCTTGCAAGTCGATTGCCCAACTGGCTTCAAAGTGCTAAAAATCGCCAACAGGTTTTACATGGCATTGCCAAATTGAGAGAAAAATTGCCCGACACTAGCAACTAAATTACAAAAAATATTTCGAAAAATAGAAATTAAAGCGGCTGACATTTCCCTGCACGAATTAGCCCGATGCGTTTTGCGATCGCTTCGCCTTGCGTGGCAAAAGGTCCCCAACTTTCTCCTGCTTCTGCTTTCGCATTGCGATCGTTTGAAATGGTACAGATTCCAGAGGTTTGTTTGCAAATAAACCATTGATTCGTTTCAAGTTCGGCTACAGTTTCGCTAACCGATTCACTTTCAGAGTTGTTGTTTTTTGATTGAGACATAAATGATTAAAAAGGCTTGTTTAGGACAAATTTAATTCAAACTTAATTCAACCCAATAAAGTTACCAAAAATAGCAAGGGTTTTATAGGTGCGCCCTGGGACTTCGGTCGTATAAATACTAAAAATCACCATATTTTGTTGCTGTGTTCTAGGTGTAATTAGCTTTTTGACTAGGGCATCTTGTGAATCTATTCCTAATTTGCAAAGGTCAGCTGCAAGATTTGTAATATTGCCTAATAGATCTTTAGGATTTTTATTTTCAGTTGGTTTGCAAAGTTGATTTTGAATGTCCGCAGCCATTTTTACGGAAGCATAATCTATATATTTCTCTTTGTTCGGATTTGTAAATACCATTACCAATGCGATCGCTCCTACCGCACCCAAAACAGCAACTAACTTTCTTCTCATACCACTCTCCAAACCTTGTTGAAAGTTACAAAATATAACGCGCCTAAAAGAATAATTCTAAAGTCTGATCTTAAACACTCTTGGCAGTAAATTGTGCTTGGCTCATGTATATTTAGGCAGAACTTTTTCTCCGACACCAAAGCTAGGTGAAACTAATCCCTACTGCTTACGTCAAGGCGAAAAGTTAGAACGTTAGGAATTATTTTCAGAGGAAGATGTATGGCTAAATATCAAACGGCGGCTGGATTATTACTACTATTAACCCTAGGTAGTTATCAAAGCGCGATCGCCGCAGTTGACCGTGGCGCTAACACCTCCACATCCTCAAACCTACCCCTTCAAATTGCACAAGCTAACACAATTTTATTTGTTGCTCCCAGTGGTACGGATGCTCCCGGTGCAGGTACGCAAGCCACGCCCTTTCGCTCCATTACCGCAGCCTTAAATGCAAAACCACAGGCTGGCACAATTGTTCAGATTGCTCCTGGTACCTACTCTGCCGACACTGGAGAAATTTTTCCACTCAAAATTCCTGCTGGTGTGACTTTACGCGGTGATAGCAGTAGCAGAGGGGCAGGTGTTCTGATTAGTGGTGGAGGCACATTTGTCAGTCCTACCTTTGCACGTCAAAACGTTTCTATGCTTTTAGGGAATGGTGCAACCGTAGAGGGGATTACGCTCACTAACAGCGGTAACCGAGGTTATGCCCTATGGGTGGAATCAGCTAAAAATGTTGCGATCGCCAATAATACCTTTGTTGGAACCGGACATGATGGCGTATTTCTCACAGGCGATACCAGTGCAAATGTAGTTGGTAACATTTTTACGAAAAATGGAGCTAATGGACTTTCTGCCGTCGGAACGAGTTCAGGCGAGATCCGCGAAAACACGTTTGAAGATACTGGCTTTGGCTTAGCGATCGGTCAGCGATCGCGTGTTGCCTTAATTGGCAATCGCATCACGAAAAATCGTGGCGGTATTGTGATCTCCAATATTGCTACCCCTACATTACGTGGCAACTTAATTGAAAATAATACTGAAAATGGACTGGTCGTCCTCAAAGATAGAACGAGCCAACCTACCGTTGACTTAGGTACACTTGGAAACCCCGGTCAGAATATCTTCCGAGGCAATAAAGTCGCCGATATCAATAACGCCTCAGGCGTAACGATCGCCGCCGTAGGCAATCAAATCGATCCAAAGCGTGTCATTGGGCCGCTCGACCTAGTTGCAGCAAGCGTTCCGATTACACCACCACAAACCCCTTCACCCGTTACTCCTACGCCTCTTCCTCCTGCTCCTAAGCCACCCGCACCACAGCCAGCCCCCTCAGTCGGCGGTTTGTCTGATGTCAAAGGGCACTGGGCTGAGAAATACATCACGGCGCTAGCCGACCGAGGAATTATTAAAGGCTTCAACGATGGCAAATTTCGCCCCGAAGACCCAGTAACCAGAGCGCAGTTTGCCGCGATAGTGAATAGTGCCTTTCCTACCAAGCAAACCATCCGTCCTGTCACAACCTTTAGCGATGTACCCGCCAACTTCTGGGCAAGCACAGCGATCCAACAAGCCAACGCCAAAGGCTTCATTGCTGGCTATCCCAACCTCACCTTTCGCCCCGCCGAAAATATTACGAGAACCCAAGTAATTATCTCTTTGGTGAATGGCTGGCAACTTAGCGGCGGAAATTCAAATATTTTGGGGAATTTTTACCAAGACGCTGCCCAAATCCCCAGTTATGCTCGCGATGCGATCGCAACAGCCACCCTTAACAAACTAGTCGTCAACTATCCAGACATCAAAATGCTTGCCCCAAACCGCAATGCCACCCGCGCCGAGGTTGCTGCCATTATCTATCAAACCCTTTCCAGACAAGGCACAGTTCCAGCAATTCCCTCCGCATTTGTCCCAGTTCAATAGTTGTGTCAATAGTGAAATAAAAAAATACTTAAAAACGCTTGACAAAGCCAGATAAGTTAGGTAGCCTAGTAAGGCGAAAAAACGAGAGCAAACGAAAGGAGTTCTCGAGAAAGCGCCAGAACCAAGACAAGAGAATAGTTTGGAAGCCAAAGAGCACTA